>CAZLJF010000011.1:0-31642 GCA_964559845.1 uncultured Zetaproteobacteria bacterium
ATCGCTTTGTCTCAATATATCAATGGGTTGTGACTTTTTGAGGGGAATCTAATTAAGGGTGGAGTCACCTACCAGATCATCAGCGATCACCTTGGTTCGCCAAGACTTGTTGTTAATACGACTGATGGCTCGATTGTCCAACGCATGGACTATGACGACTGGGGCAGGGTGATCAACGACACGAACCTTGGTTTCCAGCCTTTCGGCTTTGCGGGCGGCCTGTATGACCGGGACACGGGGCTGGTGCGCTTTGGCGCAAGAGATTATGACCCTGAAACAGGCCGCTGCCTGGAAATTTAACGCGACTGTAGGTAATGGTGTTGCTTCAGTACAAGGGAGTACAAAATGGGCAAGCCGTTCACAAAGGTGTTGAAAAGCACTCTTTGTAGATCGTTGGCCTGGATACCCGAAAATGATCAGCCGGTACTGACACCTTCCAATGATCTGTCTGCCATAAACGCCATATCTCTCGTCGATCAAGAGGTGTTAATCTGATACGCTTATCACATTATCCGAATTTCCGAGCTGCCTCTGTATCAGATACGGTACATGGCAGACAGAAATGATAATGTGATGTAACACACTTGTAATTCCTGGCGGGGAGCCTATAAACAGGGTATGCATATCTGGCAATCGTATATTGAGAGTTGGAACTGGCGTGCCGAGAGGGTTGGTGATTTTGCCATCCGTCTGTTTGTCGGGTTGCTCAGATTCTATCGACTGACTCTGTCGGTCCTTATGTTGATTATCAGGATGCAGTGGATATCCCGCCCGGCCGTGACGCATGTGGTGGTCAGACAGCTCTATTTCACCGGTGTGCAGGGATTGCCATGGGTACTCTTCTTTGCCCTTGGGGCAGGTGTTACCGCGGTATATAATATTGTGCTGTTTGCACAGCAGATTCAGGACTTGTCGCTGATTGGCAGGCTGACGAACTGGATTCTGGTGCAGGAGGTGGCGCCTTTTACCGTGGCAATTTTTCTGCTGGCGCGTTCCGGCGTGGCCGTGGTCACGGAGATTGGCAATATGCATGTGCGGGGAGAGGATGCGTTTCTTCGCAGCATGGGCGTGCATCCCCACGAATATCTGCACCTGCCACGAGTGCTTGCTTTTGCAGTGTGCGGACTGATTCTGACATTTCTGTTTGTTGCTGTCTCGGTGTGGGTAGGCGGGCTGGTTGTCTCCTGGAGTCAGACGCTGAACTTTTCGGAGTTTCTCCTGGAGGTTCAGCGGGGTGCCACGGTTGAAATGTTGCTGGTAATGATGTTGAAGGGTCTCTGTTTTCCGATGTTGTCATGCATGCTTTTACTGGATCAGGCATGTCGTGTGGGAAGGGATCCGAATCAAATTCCGATTCGGGCGACGAACGGGGTTCTGGGAGCATTGATTATCATGGTTCTGCTGGATACATCATGGGTGACCCTGAGGAGTCTGATGTGAGTGACCGGCTCAGATGGGATGATATCAGCATTTTCGGTAATCTGCTTGAGGCGGATGTGGTCTGTCGTGGTGAAAATGTGCATATCGTGATGAATAACCGCTTTCAATATGCATTTCTTAGCCTGATGTTCCCCGATATGGGGGAGCAGGGTTCACAGGCATCATATATCTGGCTTGAAAGTGATGGTCGGCGGTACCCGGCCGGGTCGCATGAATTTTGTCTGCGGATTGGCAGTATGATCAGACACAGGGGGCTGATGGCCAATTTAAGCCTGAGAGAAAACCTGTTACTGCCGTTTCTCTATTGCGGTGATGAGGGCCGTTTGCAGGATGCAAAAGAACGGCTGAATGATGTGGCTGCTTTTCTGGGGCTGGAGGGGCTGGATATGCAGGCGGGAGCGCGTTCAAACTATACCCATGCACTGGTCAGTCTTGGCCGCTGTATGCTGCAGCAGCCGGATGTGATTATTGCACAGGAGGTGCATGTCGGCATGTCTCCGGATCGACTGAAGGCATTTGCCGTCAAGGCTTCGGAGGCGCTGGAGATGCTTGGTTCAGGCGTACTTTATTTGAGTGCATCTGAACATGAGGGTTCAGGCCTGAAGTTTGCGCGCAGCCATGAGATTGTTAACGATGCAGTGCCGGATGTGAGCGGGATATGGTAAGTCCTGAAGATTTTGTGTCGGGCATGCGGCGACAGGTTGGCTGGTTCGTGATTCTTGGTATCGGCGCACTACTGCTGCTGTTGCTGGTGACCAGCGTGCGCACCAATGTGTTCGCAAAAAAATTCTACCTGTTTTTCTCGCCCCCTTCAGCCAGTTCCTTTTATGAGGGGCAGCCGGTCAAGTTTCAGGGCTTTGCCATCGGTCATGTTGATAAGATCGAACTGGAAGAGAAGGGCGAAGTAAAAGTTACCCTGGAGCTTCTGGATCGCTACCGGCATATGATCCACAAAGGTGCCATCGCCAGATTGACCAAAGAGGGGTTGATAGGGGAGCAGGTCGTCGAGGTAACAGCCGGAGATGAAAATGAGGCGGTTGTTGTCGAGGGGGATATTCTGGGCTATGAAACGGAGGCCTCGCTGGATCAGCTTCTGGAAGATCTTAAACCCGCTGTAAATAATGCAAATGTTCTGCTGCGTGAGCTGGCTTCGCTGGCGACCTGGATGAACGATCCTGATGGCGATGTGCATGCGGCAATATCCGGGCTTCGCGAAGTGATGGGTGGTATCAGGGGCGAAAGGGTGGGGGCAATGATCGAGCAGTTTACCGCCACGCTGAGCCATTTGCAGCGATTTGCGGAGGAGCTGAATGAACAGCGCGTGGCGCATGAGTTGTCTGCCTCGCTGAAATTGATGGCAGCGATCCTTGATGATATCCGGCCTTTCTCCGAGGCGGTGGGCAGGGAGGGAGAGGTGACTGTCAAGCATGTTAACGCGCTGCTTAAAAATCTGGATCAGCTCTCCAACTCGCTGAATATTGTTGCCTCAGACCTTTCCGAGTTAACACCGGAATTGCCGGGGCTGGCGCGTGAATCGCGTACAACAATTGAAGAGATCAACGCACTTATAAAAAACCTTAAGGGCTCATGGTTGTTTGGCGGCGGTAAAGAGCAGAATTCGCAAGAGAAGCGTGCGGTCACAGCACCTCCTGTCCTGGATCTGCGGCCATGAAACGGTTTCCGCTTCTGATCATTCTGCTGACACTTGCTGCCTGCGGAGGATCCGGGCAGAAGTTTGTAGTTGAGAACCCCTATGCCGAGAGGATGAAAGAGCTTAGTCGCAATGGCGTGGCGGCGATGCAGCGTGAACGCTGGCTGGTTGCAGAGAAGCTGTTTGACCGGGCGCTTCAGACTGCCCAGCTTGCCAATGATCCTGACCTGGTCGCCCGTGCCTGGTATAATCTTGGAATGCTGCACGTTTCAGCGGGCGATGTTGATAAGGGAGAGGGTGTGTTGAAGCGGGCTTTAAGTGTGGCAGATCAGCATCACCTTAAGGTAACTGCCATGAGGGCCGGAATTGCCCTGGCACTTCTGTACCAGCGGCAGCAGAAAGAGGCGTGGAAACCGGATGTTTTGAGCGCTTCTTTTCCGGCAGACATACATCTTAGTGCC
Organism: uncultured Zetaproteobacteria bacterium; assembly: GCA_964559845.1. Taxonomy (GTDB): domain Bacteria; phylum Pseudomonadota; class Zetaproteobacteria; order Mariprofundales; family Mariprofundaceae; genus WSZY01. The sequence goes on from CAZLJF010000011.1 coordinate 3,553, forward strand.
GCACGTCTGGCACAGTTGCAAGAGAGATATGATGTTGCCCGGCGTGAATATGCATTTGTGTTAAGGAGAAAAGACGTTAATCGATCCATGCTGCTCTACAAGATGGAGGCACATATGGGGATGGCACTGATGGCAGAGCAGCAGCATGACCATAAAACGGCAAAAAAAGAGGTGGCGAGGGTGTTGCAAAAGAGCCGTGAAGTCGGCGCACCAAGACTGGCAGCGCATGCGCTGCTGTTCAGTGCAAGGCTGGATGATAATCAGGCAAGACAGCAGGAGCAATTGCAGGATGCATTGGCAATCTATCAGGCATTAAAAGATATTCGTGGACAAAGAGATACGTTGCAGCAGTTGATTCGGATTGCCGAGCAGAAGGGTGATCGGGAATGGAAAAATGAACTGGACAGGCAGCTGTTAACAGTGAAGGAAGGAGCCTCTGAATAAGTGCCTCCTGCACTGGTTACCTGCCCCTTTCAGTCTGACGCACCTGTTTTTTCATTCTGTGACGGGATGTTTCATATTTAAAGGGCGGCAGACATCCATATGTCTTATTGAAAATCAATTGCTTGCGTACATGGTTTCGGCAGCCCATTCTTAGGGAGATGCTGAATAAATCAGCACTTCCTTAGGCTGCACGGATGTTCTGACTTTTCAGAGCGTCCCGTAGAGAGTCTGTAGGGTTTCCACTATCTGGATGAGGGCCATGAATGAGTGTTGAACTGGATTTCGATGTGCAGGAAAAGAGAGATGGGCCGAAGAGCATCTGCCTGTATGTAAGAGGTGACCTTGATCGTCACACATCACCGCGATTGCGGCGTGTGATGGCGCCATATTTTTCCGGCGATTTTCAACATATCAGAATTGTGCTTGATGAGGTGCCGCGTATGGATTCGTCAGGCATTGCAACCCTTGTTGAAGGGTTGCAGTGGAGCAGGGCGACACAGGGGCGCTTTGTACTCTCCGGGCTTACGGATGCGGTTCATGACCTGTTTGTGCTGTCAAAGCTGGACGGGGAGTTCGATATTTCAGATGCGGGTGTAAAGTAGTGGATTTTCCGGATTTGCGTACCTTTATCAGGAAGCTTGAATCGCAGGGGCAGCTTAAGCGTATCAAGGTGCCGGTCAGTTCGAAGCTGGAAGTTACCGAAATTTCTGACCGCGTGCTTCGCCAGGGCGGTCCGGCACTGCTCTTTGAGAATATTGAAGGTCACACAATGCCGATGCTCACCAATCTGTTTGGTACAGCCGAACGTATTGCACTGGGTATGGGACGCAACTCTGCCGATGAGCTGTCCGAGATCGGAGCGTTGCTGGCCTGGCTGAAAGAGCCTGAGCCGCCCAAAGGCCTGAAGGATGCTTTTGATAAGCTGCCGGTATTGAAACAGGTGCTTCACATGGGACCGAAGGTGGTGAAAAAGGCTGCATGGCAGGAGGTGGTGCTCAGGGGCGAAGATGTTGATCTGACCCGCTTGCCGATTCAGACCTGCTGGCCGGAAGATGCCGCGCCGTTACTTACCTGGGGGTTGGTGGTGACCAGAGGTCCGCACAAGGAGCGCCAGAACCTGGGCATCTACCGCCAGCAACTGCTTGGCAAAAACAGGCTGATTATGCGTTGGCTGAAGCACCGTGGCGGGGCGCAGGATCATCAGGAAGCGGGCAATGCTGAAAAGCGCGAGCCATTTCCCTGTGCAGTGGTGATTGGCGCTGATCCCGCCACCATTCTGGCAGCGGTGACACCGATTCCTGATACATTATCTGAATATCAGTTTGCAGGACTGTTGCGCGGTAAAAAAACCGTACTGACGGACTGTCTTTCAGTCCCGCTACAGGTGCCTGCCAGTGCCGAGATTGTGCTGGAGGGGCATATTTCATTTGATGAATATGCGGACGAAGGGCCGTTCGGGGATCATACCGGCTATTACAATGAGGTTGAGCGCTTTCCTGTTTTTACGGTCGAGACGATGTCGATGCGCAGAGATGCTATCTATCATTCCACCCATACCGGCAAGCCGCCTGATGAGCCGGCGATTCTGGGGCTGGCATTCAATGAGCTCTTTGTGCCGATCCTGAAAAAGCAGTTTCCCGAAATTGTGGATTTTTACCTGCCCATGGAGGGATGTTCGTACCGGGTGGCGGTGGTTTCAATTCGCAAGGGGTACGCAGGCCATGCCAAACGGGTGATGTTTGGCATATGGTCCTATCTCAGGCAGTTTATGTATACAAAGTTTATTATTGTTGTTGATGAAGATGTTGACTGCCGTTCATGGCCGGAGGTGATCTGGGCGATATCAACCCGTTCCGATCCGGCGCGTGACTTTACCATGGTGGAGCATACGCCGATTGACTATCTTGATTTTGCATCACCGGTTGCAGGGCTTGGTTCCAAAGTCGGTATTGATGCAACGAACAAGTGGCCGGGCGAGACAGAGCGTGAATGGGGTCAACCCATTGTCATGAGTGAAGAGGTGAAAAGTCGCATCGATGATATATGGGATGAGTTGGGCCTGGAGTGACGGTTTGGATCAGGGGTATGCCAGAATGCATGACCTGCCTGCTACAATAACGGGAGAGGCTTGCGAAAGGGGTGGAATATGCAAATAGTAAAAATTGCCGTTATTGCTGTTCTGTTTGTGCTGCTGGGAGCAGTAACGATCCTGTTTGTAGTGTCGGATGCAGACTACGGCATTACCCAGGATAACAGTGTGGAGCTGGGGCAATCAGCCTATGAAGATGGCAGGTATGAAGAGGCATTCCACTGGTTTGAAATGGCCGCCAGGCGCGGCGATCCGGAAGGTCAATACCGTTTTGCCCTGATGTACCAGCAGGGCAAAGGCGTTGACAGGGATGATGCACAGGCTGTCCGCTGGTTCAGGATGGCTGCCAAACAGCAGCATGCAGAGGCACAGTACCAGTTGGCGGTCCATATGGAGCATGGGCGGGGTGTTCAGGCCGATGAGAAGGAGATGGCCACATGGTATCAGCTGGCGGCGCAAAAAAAAGTACATGCGGCCATGTTTCGGGTCGCAACACTTTATGCCGAGGGGCGGGGTGTTGAGCAGAGTGATGACAAGGCGCTGTATTGGGCGCTGTTAGCTGAGCAGCAGGGGGTCAGTGAGGCAGGGTATTTTCGGCAGCAGCTGGTTTCACGCATTAAAAACAGGGCCAGGGCAGGGGATAATGATGCCCGCTTTATGCTGGCTATGATGTATCACGATGCTCGTGGTGTTGAGGCTGACAGTGCAAAATCGGTATTCTGGTTGAGCAAGGCGGCAGATGCCGGGCATGTGGAAGCACAGTTCAAGCTGGCTGAATTCCATATATTGGGCAGGGGGGTCGAGTCGGATGATAAAAAGGCTTTTCACTGGCTGTTGCAGGCTGCACGAAGCGGGCATGCCGAGAGCGCTTCAATGGTCGGTGTGATGTATGCCCTTGGGCGTGGTACGGAAAAGGAGATGCAGAAAGCAGAGTTCTGGATGCGCAAGGCAGCAGATAAAGGGGTTGTCCGCGCCTGGTTTAACCTTGGGGTTTTGTATGCTGAAGGGCTGGGTGTTCCCAAGAATGATAAAAAGGCAGTACAATGGTTTACAAAAGCAGCAGAGGCAGGATTTGCTGAAGCCCAGAACAATCTCGCTGTCATGTATGCCACAGGCCAGGGAGTCGCGGCTGCGGATATGGGTAAGGCATACCACTGGTTTACAGAGGCGGCGGCAACTCTTCCCAAAGCACAGTTTAATATTGGGCTTATGTATACCCGAGGTGTCGGTGTGACACCCAATGATGATGAAGCGGCACGGTGGTTTTTTAAGGCAGAGGCAGGCGGAAATGCCCGTGCTCAAATGGTAATCGGTCTTTTTTATGATTTGGGACGTGGTGTCGGACGTAGCGAAAGCGAGGCTGCAAAATGGTACGCCCGTGCTTCGCGGCAGGGCGATAAGGATGCAACCTATAACCTTGCTGTACTCTATTATAACGGGCGTGGTCTGAAGCGTGATATGGCTCGTGCGGCCGAATTGTTCCGGAAACTGACAAAAAATGGCGACACCTCCGCTCAAAATACATTGGCCAGTATGTATGCAGAGGGGCGCGGCGTTCATTTTGATTTGGCGATGGCTGCCAGACTGTACAAGTCCGCAGCACAGCGGGGAAACAGGATAGCACAATTCAATCTTGGTAATGCCTATCGCAGAGGCGATGGCGTGGAACAGGACGATGCAAAAGCATTTTACTGGTATCAAAAATCGGCTGAAAAAAATTTTGCGCCGGCCCAGAATGCATTAGGTTATATGTATGCGGAAGGACGCGGCACGAGCATAGACAAACGGCAGGCCAGAAAGTGGTTTGAGACAGCACTGAATAACGGACTGTCGCTTGCCAATGATAATCTGAGCAAGTTAAAGGCAAAGTCAGCCAAATATACACTTGTCAGCATCAGGATTGAGGATGGTGTACGGGCAAGGGTGTTGACGGAAGAGCCTTTCAATCTCGCTCGCTGGCTGGAAAGGGATCGGATACCAAGTCTCGGATTATAAGCAGATAGATTTTTTTTATCTTTCCTGTAACAATTCGCACCGCTTTGGGTGCTTCAATGATGATTTTCATCATGAAGTGAAACGGGAAGTCCGGTGCGGTTTGGTGTTTTTTGTGCAGCAAACCAATTCCGGCGCAGCCCCCGCTACTGTGAGCCTGACGACGTTATTCGCTTTTATGCCACTGGCTTTGCGCCGGGAAGGCGGGATAACCGAGGATGAAGGTGAGCCAGGAGACCGGCCCAAAAGCGCGAAACCTGCGGGTTTCAACCGGATTGGGCCTCGGTGGGAGGCTGGTCATGGGTTTGGTGCTTTTCTGCCGTTCTCATCCCTTTTTCCACCTGTCCCATTCCTTTAAATCTTTATACAGAGATGCGCGGTGGGCGCAGGAGGAAACATTGAAACATCCACGATATTACCAGTACTTTTTTGCAGCGGCACTCTGTGCCGGCTCAGGGCAGGTTGCCGGGGCAGCCGATCTGGGTGATATTCATGTCACATCGGGATATGAAGAGGCGAGTGTGGCCGGAGCGGTCAACAGCGTGACGGTCATCGACCGCGACACGATCAGGAAGAGCCGGGCATCCTCGGTGGTTGAACTTCTGAAAGGCGTAGCAGGCATTGTGGTATCGGATACCAGCGGTATCGGGGCGAAGGCGCGTGTCGATCTGGGTGGCTACGGCGAGACAGCGGCAGCCAACAGCGTTGTGCTTGTTGATGGGCGCAGGGTGAACAGTCCCGATCTTTCCGGTACAGACTGGACGCAGATTCCGCCGGATCAGATCGAGCGGATCGAAATTGTGCATGGTGGTGGCAGCGTGCTTTACGGCGATGGTGCTGTCGGCGGCGTGGTCAACATCATCACGCGCATACCGGAATCGGGCGGCGAGGTGTCGGTCAGCGGTGGAAGTTTCGGAAGTCGTAGCGGGGCGGTTCGTGTCGGTGCTGGAGCGGGTGATCTTCGCGCCGAGGCTAATCTTTCGACAGACAGGACGGACGGCTATCGGGAAAACAGCCTGTTTGAGCGGTTCGATGCCGGAGCGCGTATCGAGGCCGATCTGGGCGACAGCATGAGCCTGCGGCTGGCCGGCAATTACCACCGTGACCGATCCGGGTTGCCCGGTTCGCTGACCACAGCACAGGTGGCGCAGGATCGCAGGCAGAGCACCAGGCCAAACGATCATGCGCAGACCTCTGACAGCTTTCTGGATGCCGGCATCAACTGGGCGGGCGAAAGCGGTCTGGAGCTGGATCTCTCCGGTACGATCCGGGATCGGCAGACCCATGCCGATTTTGTCAGCTTCGGCAGCAACAGCGATATCGTCATCCGTACCGGCAGCTTGCGGCCGAAGGTGAGCTACCGGCATCGGGGCGCGATTCCGTTCCGCCTTCTGGCCGGAGCCGATCTTGATACGAGCCGGGGCAGTTTTACCTACGGCGGTGCTTTTCCGCTTCCGGTTACATCTGTTCGGCGCGAGCGGGGTGGTTTTTACGGGCAGGCGAGTCTGGGTGATGAGCAGAGCGGCTGGCGTCTGGAGGGTGGCCTGCGCTCCGAGAGCGTGAAGGATACCTTTACGCAGGCGGCGGCAAGCAGCGTCTCTCAACGAAAGAGCCTCTGGAGCCTTGGCACGAATGTCGCTCTGGGAGAGTTGTTCAGACTCCGCCTTTCGGCCTCAAGTTCGGTTCGTTTCCCGTTGCTGGACGAGCGTTATTCCTTCTTTTCCGGCGTCGTTAACACCAATCTGAAACCACAGACCGGACGCCATTACGGCGCTGCGTTGCGCTATGGTCACAGCAGCGACTGGGTGGAGCTTTCGTTCACCCGCGCCGATCTGGTTGACGAGATCTATTACGATCCGATGCTTTTCGCCAACAGCAACTATACAGACAACACGCGCCACGATGTGTTGATGCTGACTGCCCGCTGGGACGGCGGCGAATTGCTTAAACTTGACGGCAACATCACCCGTACGACGGCGACATTCCGTGGGGGCGCCTACAGCGGCAAGATGATTCCGGCCGTTCCCTCCCTGCGTGTCGGATTCGGCTGGGAGGCGGAGTGGAGCGGGGCGTTCCGCTCGCTGCTCCAGGTCACCCATGTGAGCGATGCGTACCTGATCAGCGATCAGGCGAACATCCGCACCAAATTGCCCGCCTATACACTGCTGGATCTGGTGCTGAACTACCGCATCGGCGATCTGGATATGTTTGCCCGGGTGGACAACCTGGCCAATGCAAAATACAGCAGCTACGGTGTCTATTCGTCATTCTCCGGTACGGACAATTTCTATCCGGCGGCCGGAACGGCGGTTCGTGCCGGAGTGAGCTATCGCTTCTAGGTTCCGCTGGTGGCCGTGGGTGGCGGTAAGCGCCGCTATCCACGTCGCCATTCTTCTCTGGCCGGACGACGCTTTCCGGTCGCTCCTCTCTTCGTCTTCTTCGTCCGCCCCTTTGCGCTCGGCGGCGGCGCAGGGAATGCAGGGGGCGGCGGATGCGGTGATCGAGGTAGCGCTGGAGGAGCGCAAGCAACAGCTGCAACCGCACAGGGTCGCAACGCCGGAGCGTTCCCGCGCTACCTCTCCGTCCGCTCCGGCGCTCGACCCGGAGCTTCCGGCCGAAACGGAGCCGTTGAGGGCAGCAAGAAGGCTGGCGGAGGAGCCCTCCTTGCCTTCCGCTGCCGTTTCGGGTGCGGCTCCGGATATTGCGCCGCATGACGGGGTGGAGGGAACGGAAGAGGCGATGCAGCGCTCGCTGATCCGCCGTCATCTGGAGCAGTTCAAGTATTATCCTGCCTCCGCCAGAAGGCGCGGCATCGGCGGTTCGGTCGAGGTGGCGTTCCGGCTCGATCGCCGCGGCCGCGCCGGAGGGGTGAGAGTTCTCAAGGGCTCCGGCTACCCGATTCTGGACGAAGCGGCGCTGCGCACCGTCAGGCGCGCCGAACCGTTTCCCGCCGATGGAGGGAGCTTCCGCTTCCATCTCCATTTCAGGGCGTCATGATCCGTTTTTTTCTGTTATCGATTCTCCTCTGCCTGCCGTTTTCGTCTTTGCAGGCGACCGAACGGATTCTTGCGCTTTCGCCGCAGGCATGCGAGATGCTGGCCGGCATCGGTGCATTGGATGAGATTGTCGGTGTGGTCGAGTATTGCGATTATCCCGAGGCGCTGCGCTTGCGGCCGCAGATCGGCGGTTACGGAAAGGTGCGGGTGGAGGCAGCGCTGGCGCTGCGACCGACGTTGGCGGTAGTGATGGACGGCGAGGGTCGCGTTGCCCGGCGTCTGAACCGGATGGGCGTGCGCGTGGTTGCGAGTAACCCGAGGAGGCTGGAGGCGATGTTCCGGGAACTGCACCGTCTGGGCGAGCTGACCGGCCATACGCAGGAGGCTTTGGCGCTGGTACAGCGGCTCCGGGAGCGCCTTGAGACGCTCGGCCGGGTCAAGCCGGCCGGATCGCTCTCCGTCTTCTACGAGATCTGGCCGCAACCGCTGATGACGGCAGGCAGCGGCAGCCTGATCCATGACGTTCTGACCCGCATCGGATTGCGCAATGCGTTCGGTGATCTGCCGCAGGAGGGTGTGCGCGTCAATGTCGAGGCGGTGATTCGCGCCGCGCCCGATATCGTGATCATCGCCGATGCGAACCGGCTTCCGGAGCGGCGCGCCTTCTGGCGCAAGTGGCTCGGCGACGGCGTGAAGGTGGTCGTGGTCGATGCCGATCTTCTGCACAGGGCGTCGCCGCGCCTGATTGATGGCATGGCCATGCTTCTGGAGCGGGTGACGCAATGAGGCGCGCAAGCCCGCTGCTGTTTCCACTTCTCGCCCTGCCCCTCTTCTATCTTGCGCTGGGGATCGGCGAACAGTGGATCGATCCGCTCGCTCCGGCCTCGGCGATGGAGCGCGATATTCTCTGGGAGCTTCGCTTTCCGCGTTTGCTGACCGCATTTGCCGTCGGCGGGCTGCTGGCGCTTGCGGGCGCATGGTTTCAGGTGCTGCTCGGCAATGCGCTGGCCGAGCCTTATGTGCTGGGGGTGGCCGGAAGCGCCGCCGCAGGCGCGGTCTCGATGCTGGCGATTGCGGTCGGCTCCGTCTGGCTGATGTCGGCGGGTGCTTTCGGCGGGGCGCTGCTGGGGATTCTGCTGATCATGGCATTTGTCCGTCTCGATGCGGGGCGTCTTCTGCTTGCCGGCGTCGTGCTGGCTGCGTTCTGGGGGGCGGTTGTTACACTGCTGCTGGCGCTGATGTCGGATCGGGATCTTTCACTGGCGTTTGCATGGATGCTGGGCGATCTCTCCGCCTCCGATATTCCGCCGCCGGTTCTGCTGCTTGTTCTGGGCGCAGCGCTTCTCTTTGGGGTCCGTTCGGCATCGGCGCTCGATGCGATGATGCTGGGCGAGCGGCACGCCTCAATGCTCGGGTTCGATGTGGCGGCGTTGAGACACCGTCTGCTGCTGGTCGCCTCACTGGCGACAGCAGTGGCCGTCACCGCTGCGGGCACCATTGGTTTTGTCGGGCTTGTGGTACCACACCTGATGCGGCTGCTGTTCGGGTCGCTGCACCGCCGGGTTTTGCCGGCATCAGCTGTCGGCGGCGGCCTGCTGCTGGCGCTGGCCGATACCGCTTCGAGGACGCTGATCGCCCCGATGGAGTTGCCTGTGGGCGTGTTGACGGCGATGATCGGCGTGCCGATCTTTCTCCGGCTGCTGGTCAGGCGCGGATGAGCGCGATTCGGTTCGACGGGGTGTCGCTCAGGCGAGGCGGGAAGCTGCTCGTGCGGCATCTCGACTTCACCGTCGAGCATGGCCGCGTCACCGTGCTTATCGGGCCGAACGGTGCCGGAAAATCGACACTTCTGCTTGCGGCCTGCGGCCTGTTTGCTCCGGAGAAGGGGGCGTGCCTGGTCGAGGGGGAGCCGCTCTTCCGCCTCTCCCGGGAGGAGGTGGCGGCGAAAGTCGCGTGGCAGGGGGAACTGCCGCCGACCGAGTTCGGGTTGACGGTCGCTCAGCGCTTGGCACTGGCCGCGCAGCAGGATCAAGGTGGTATTCACGATGCCGCAGCGCGGATGGAGGTCGATTCGCTGTTGCAGCGCAGGCTTGCCGAGCTCTCCAGCGGCGAGCGGCAGCGGGTGGAGATCGCTGCGGCGGTGGCGCGCGATTGTCCCGTCCGGCTCTTTGACGAGCCGACGGCGCATCTCGATCTTCGTCATCAGGCGAGTTGTTTGAAGATGCTTCGGCAGGAGGCGGAGCGCGGTCGGGCGGTGGTGGTGGTATTGCACGATATCCAGCAGGCGGCGGCGATCGCCGATTCAGCGATCCTGCTGGACGGACGGGGAGAGGCTGTTGCCGGTGATGCGAAAGAGTTGCTAAACCGGGATCGTTTGAGCAACCTGTTTCAGGTGGATCTGAAGCAGTCCGAAAGCGCCGGCCGCACGCTGTTGTGGCCCGATTATGGGTGATGAAACGCCGGCCGATGAGATACAGCCGATGAAGCGAAGAGAGCGGCGGCAGGGGGTGATCGTCGTCAATACCGGCGAAGGCAAGGGGAAATCCTCCTCGGCGTTCGGCATGGTGTTCCGCGCCGCCGGCTGGGGGATGAATGTCTGCGTGATCCAGTTTATCAAGGGCAAATGGAAAACGGGCGAGCAGCAGGCGGCCAAACGGTTCGACAATATCGAGTGGCATGCGCTCGGCGATGGCTTTACCTGGGATACGAAAAATCCGGAGCAGGATATCGCAACGACCCGCGAGATCTGGGAGCTCTGCAAGGCGAAGCTGCGTAGCCGCGAGTACGATCTGCTGGTGTTTGACGAGATCAACTACTGTATCGGCTATGGCTGGCTGGATGGCCACGAGGTGGCCGATTTCATCCGCAGGGAGCGGCCGGAGTGGATGCATTTGGTTCTGACCGGCCGCAATGCGCCCTCCGAGCTGATCGGGATCGCGCACACCGTCACGGAGATGCAGGCGGTCAAACACGCCTTTGACGACGGTATCAAGGCGGCGCAGGGGATAGAGTTTTGAGCTTCGCGCTGCTCGCGCACGGATCGTCCGATGCCCGCTACGGCGAGGCGGTTCGGGCGCTTGCGGCGGAGGTCTCCGAAAGGATGGGCGAGGAGGTGTTGGCCGCGTTTCTCTCCGACAGCTCGTTACCGTGCGGGGCGCGGGTGCTGCCGCTCTTTCTCGGCGAGGGGCGGCATGGGGCTGCGGACGCTCCGGCGCTGGCGGCAAGGTGCGGTGCACAGCTATTGCCATCTTTAGCGGCGCATGCGGATCGCATCGCCGATCTGGCCTGTGAGCGGATGAGGGCGACGGGAGAGCCGGTCAATGCCCTGTTCGGGCTCTACAGCTTTTCAGGATTTGCGGCGTTGCAGGAGGCGCTGCGTGCGCGCAGCAGGCAGTTTGTGCGGGTGGCATTCGGCGCGCTGCATGGCGAGCCTTCCATCACTTCGCCTTCCATCGCGTCAGTGCTGGCACAGTGGCGCAGGGAGGAGGTCTCTCCGGTCAGGTTGCAGCCGATGCTGCTTTTCAACGGCAGGAGCATGGATGCGATGGCGGCGATGGCAGGTGGGCATGGCGTCGAAATTTTGCCGCCACTGTCGCAGGGCGAGGGCTTCGCCGAACTGATCGGATCGCTGCTGGTCAATGAATAACGGGAGCTATTGACACCGCTCCGATGCCGGGCGCAAAATCGCACGAATCAGGAGGGGGATTCATGAAGCAATCGGTTTCGTTCGCACATTCCCGATTTTGCGCTCAGTACGTGATATTCAGGAACTTTTTTTCATCTATGTATAGAAAATATGAGGATTATTATTTCTGCGATTGGGATTGTTAAGCATCAAGGAATATAGTTTGGAGTGAATCTTGAATCTTTTTATCGATACCAATGTATTTCTTTCCTTCTATCATCTATCCAATGATGATCTTGAAGAGATACACAAGTTAGCTGTCCTACTTGATAAAGGGGATGTGAAACTATGGCTACCTGAGCAGGTCAAGGACGAGTTCAAGAGAAATAGAGAAAATAAAGTATCTGACGCTCTCAAGAAGCTAAAGGAGCAACAGAAGAAACCTCAATTTCCACAAATTTGTAAAGATTACGATGAATATTCTGAAATACGTGATCTTCAGATAGAGTATGGTAAGAAGCTATCCTCATTAATCAAAAAAGTTTCAGACGATGTTGAGACAAGAGGCCTAAAAGCCGACGAAAAAATCTTGGAGCTTTTTGAAAAGGCAAATGTCATAGAAATCACCCAAGAGCTGGTAGAAAAAGCAAGATTTAGGATAGATATCCGAAACCCTCCTGGAAAGGATGGCTCATTGGGTGACGCAATTAACTGGGAGGCGTTGCTAGAAACAGTGCCAGAAGGTGAAGACCTGTATTTGGTAGCAGATGATAAAGATTACTATTCTGTACTCGATGAAAACACATTAAAGGATTTTTTGAGTGATGAATGGGGTGAAAAAAAGAAATCAGAAATTAGTTTTTATAGAAGACTTTCCCAGTTCTTTAATGAACACTATCCAGATATCAAGCTTGCAACAGAGTTGGAAAAAGAGCTTGCTATTAAGGCGTTGGTAAATAGCGGAAACTTTGCATCAACGCATTCGGCAATAGCTAAGTTAAGTAAATATGCAGAGTTTAATAAGTTTCAATCTAACGAGCTGGCTCAAGTTGCAATTACCAATAGCCAAATTAACTGGATTATTTGTGATGCAGATGTTTATGAGTTCTATAAGTCGTTGATCGAGAATCACGGTAAAGATATAGATAATGATCTATTGGAAAACCTTAAAAAGGAGGTTTCAGCCTGTGAACCAGAGGATGATGCTTAACAAGCCAATGCAGTCGACCGCTGATGCATCAGCTGATTGAGGCGTTAGCCACTCGGTAAGTTTTCCAATCGTCTTGAAAAGCGCAAAGTGACATTATAGTATCACTGTTATGAAAACAGAACTTGTGACCACGCTGAAGCGGCAAGCGACCAGAATATTGGCCGATCTGCACAAATCGAAGGAGCCCGTCCTGATCACGGAGCACGGCCGGCCGTCGGCTTATCTTGTGGATGTCGAAGATTACGAATTCATGCAGGCCCGGATGCGGCTGCTCGAAGGGATGGCCCGAGGCGAGCGGGCGATTCAGGATGGCCGGACATTGACCCAGGAGGAAGCAAGAAAGGCCATGGGCAAGTGGCTCGGATAATATGGACCGAGCCTGCATTATCCGACCTCGATGAAATAGCGGAATATATCGCCCTGGACAATATCGCTGCGGCGAAGCGGCTGGTTCGGCAGCTGTTTTCGGCGGTGGAGCGTCTGGAAGATCATCCTCTCTCGGGGAGACATCCTCCCGAACTGGAAAAAGGGTCGAGATACAGGGAGGTCGTTTCCGGGCCTTGCCGGATTTTCTACCGCGTGGAAAACGAAAAGGTCTATATCCTCTACGTGATGCGTGGGGAGAGAGAGCTTCGCGCATATCTGCTCAATGATCGATCAGGAAAAAACAGCTAACAATTGCATTCGGCGGACACTTAACTGCCGGGGTTAGAGCGGCACGGCTATTGTTTGCGCACGCAAGCAGAGACAGACTGCGCGGCATGGCAACCCATTCGATATTAAGTGATGGTTCTATCCGGAGGCCGGTATGAAGCTGGATGATCCGCTGCGGCCGGGCGAGGTGGCGCTGGTCGGCGCAGGGCCCGGCGACGCCTCGCTGCTGACATTGGCGGCGGCGGCGCTGATCGGCGATTGCGATGCGGTGGTGTTCGATGCGCTGGTCTCCGATGCGGTGCTGGCGCGGGTTGATCCGCAGGCCGAGCGGATTCCGGCGGGCAAGCGCGGCGGCCGGGCCTCGGTGGATCAGCGCGATATCTGCGAGATGCTGGTGCGGCTGGCCGGCGAGGGGAAGCGGGTTGTGCGTCTGAAGGGGGGCGATCCGTTCGTCTTCGGGCGGGGCGGCGAGGAGATTCGCACGCTGGCCGGGGCGGGGGTCGTTTTCCGTGTCGTGCCGGGCATCACCTCGGGCATTGCGGCGCCGGCGATGGCCGGCATCCCCGTTACCGACCGCCATGTAAACGGATCGCTCGCGTTTCTCACCGGCCACGAGGCGGTCGGCAACAGCCGCATGGCGTGGCGGGCGCTGGTCGAGGCGTTTCCGGTGCTGGTCTTCTACATGGCGGCGAGGAACCTGCCCGAGATCGCCGCAAAGCTTCTGGATGCCGGGCTTGACGGCGAAATGCCGGTGGCGATTATCCACTCCGCCACGCTGCCGGACGAGCAGTGCCGCGAGGGGACGCTGCAACAGGCGGCTGATTCGGTTCTGGTTGCCCGTTCGCCCTCGATCGTGATTGTGGGGGAGGTCGTTTCGGCGCGCGTACCATGGAGAGAAGAGGAGTTGAGAGAATGAGAAAACCGGAGATTCCACCCTACCGTTACCATGCGATTCTCTGCTGCGGGGAGAAGTGCGATTCCGGCGCGCAGCTATTGCAGTATGCCAAGCGGCGGCTGATGGAGTGCGAAATCGGTGATGTGCGGATGAACCGCGCCGGCTGCCTCGGCGTCTGCATGCAGGGGCCGATCATGGTGGTCTATCCGGACGGCGTCTGGTACTGCAATCTGGATGAAGCGCGGATCGACGAGATTATCGAGCGCCACTTCCGCGGCGGCGAGCCGGTGGAGGAGATTGTGTTCCATCGTGTCGGGTGAGTCAGGCCCGGATAAGTCAGACAGCCTCCTCCGGTTTGCGGATAACCCTCTCCTTAAACAGGCCGCCGGAAAGGGCGGTATACACCGACTTGGTGGTTGAGTAGCGTGTCAGCTTCCGCCGGGCAAAATCGTTGGCGGCGGACGGGTTTACGAGGTGTAGGTGCTGACTTTGCTCAACCGGATGACCGATGCTCTGGAGGTTTAGAAGATGGGGGAAGCAATGCGTGTTGTTTTCATATGCATCCTGTGTGTGCTGGCAGGCTGCAAGGCGCAGGTTACAGGCTTGCAGCGGGATGCATCTTTCACCGGCGAAAGTCTGCGTCAGGCTCCCGTGCTGGTTGCCGGCGTGTTGCCGCAGCAGGAGCCGTTACGGGTGGATGCGGTGATGCTACAAGGCGAAGCATTGCGCCAGGCTCTGATTGGTCGGCATGCGGGAGTGGAACTGATCGCCACGCGCACGTTGCTGGACAAGGCGGGGGAGTCCGTGATGCGGGCACTGTGGCTGGGTTATCTGAAAAACGGAACGGTGGACGGGCAGGCTCTGGCTGCCGTTCATCAATGTTTTCCGGAATCACGATATCTTCTGTTGGCCCGGATCGAAACAGATCGTGTCCATCGGTATCGGGATGAAAGGGAGGAAGACATCGAGGCGGATCCGGAGCACTATCGCACGGTGATTGCCCGGGTCGTGACCCGGGATATTGCAGTTTCCCTGCTGGTGTACGATATGAGGAACAGACTGCGTGCATGGCAAGGGAGCATTACCGAAGGCGATGAAGTTGCCAATGAATCCTCGGATACGTTTGAGCGGGATGCGGAGTTTGGAGAAGTCATTCTTTCCGGTGCCGTGAGTGCGATGATGGGGGCGCTGACGCATGGGGCGGCGGGACTGGCCGAGCCGGAAGAGCCGGCTGTGCCCGAAGCCGGAGCGATTCTTCGGCGCGTTTATAGGGGATTTGCGGAACATCTGCTTTGAATGTTGCCATTCTGCCCGTGATGTTTGTTCAATTATGCAAGGCATTGTGTGCTTTGTTGCGTGCTTGCGAGCAGTAACGCAGCAGGGTGGAAAAATGGTCTATCCCGACGGGCTGCGCTCTAAATGAAGAAAAGTTTAACCGAATTATTAACCGGCATTTCAGGCCGGGACTCATCGTCAAGGATCTGGTATTCCATCAGGAAGAGAGTAAGGTCGGAAACATTTAAGCTTCCTCTTTCCCCTCATTGGCAGGAGGAATCATTCCCGCCTTTTGAAGAGCCTCTTCAGCCTTCTCGAACAGGCCGCCAGATAGGGCAGCATGTACCGCCTCAATCGTGTCATATGAAGTTAGATGCTCATGAGCAAATGCATCGGCAATTGAGCAGATCTTTGCGCCAATATGACCACTGTTAAGGTGATGTCCGCCAACGACTTCGACAATCTCATTCGGTATACCCCACCGGGTAAGGATAAAACTGCCCGCCTCGGCATGATCCATGCCATAATGGGCGTTCTCCGCCTGGTTCAGTTCGTCGCCGAACTGCCTGAACTGCTCTCTTTCAAAGTATAATGGATCGACACGAATGCCGAGTATGGCCTTGCCGATATCATGAAGCAGGCCAGCCACGAACATAGTTTCCGGACACGGGACAGCCATATCGTTCGGAAGTTTGCCGGTCAGCTGTCTGGACAGCAGGCCAACAGCAAAGGCATGAGTCCAGAATGCCCGGATCGCGGCAATACCGGCAGGAATTGCAAATCCATAAAGCAGGGACATGGAAAGGGCAATACCGATGTTTCGTTTGTACCCAGTCTGACAATGGCCTGTGAAAGGCTGCTGACAGGCGTGTTCATCGGATTGTAGGCGGGTGAGTTGGCAGCTTTCATGACCATGACGGTTGTGGCCTGGTCGGTTCGGATAATCCTGGCAATATCGTCGGCATTTGAGTCCGGGTCATTGGCGATGTGTTGAATTTTCAGAAAACGATCCGGCAGGGTTGGCAACTCCTCAATGATATTGAGCAGTTCCAGTGTGTGTTCTCGTGATTGCACCTGTCTGTTCATGCATGTTTTGAAGCAATATATATGCCATAACCGTTTGGCGTTACCATGCGGCAGCCAGACCGGCCAGCTTCTCATAAACGGGGAAAACCATGCCGCTGCCGATTGTCCGGTCCGGCAGTGGCGAGGCTGCCAATATAATATAAATCCCGACCTGATAACGCCTGATGACCCCTCTCTGTAATGCTTGTCCGAATTTTGAATAAAGTAACGACTCTCCGACCCATTGGCCAGGCAACGGCAGCAGATGCAGGCAGGCCATGCAGAGGTTGTAAAACATGAATACCTTTGCCCACCAGTGGTGCAGCGGGGGAAGCCCAGTAGGGGAGTGGTGCCTCAGGCTCCAGCTGTAGAGCAGAAGGCCCAGTCCACAGAGTGCCAGATGTGTCAGACAACGATAGATGGCTGTCCGGTGGCCTCTTTGCAGGGGGTGCGGCAGTGCAAAAATGATGCCGCGGGTAAAGAAAATGGCAGCCATCCACGGCAGCCATGTGCCTGCCCAGCTGACTGCATAAAAAGGGTGGGGTGCAGGCTGGCGTATCAATCCGGACTCAACCAGGCTGACAGTTGTCAGAGAGATGAGCACAGGCAGTGAGTAAAGAATAAACTGTCTGATTACGATCTCCAGCCAGGCATCCATGGCTATTCTCCCGGCGTTTGTTTGATCCGGATCGTCATATCCGGTCCGAAGCTGTTGTGCTGAAGATTGAAATAGATGGAGCCATCGGCACCGCTCTCCACGCCGGTGATTTCGGCGAAACGGTGGGATGCGACCTGTGTCATGTTTTTACCATCCCATGCCCACAGGCTGGAGGGAGAGTTGTCATCGGTGATCCATAACCAGCCACGTTTGCTATCCCACTCAAGATTATCCGGATGGCTGATATCGGCATACTCAAGGTAGGGAGCAAGTTCGGGGCTTGTGCCGCTGTCATCCAGTACCCAGATACGTCCCTGTTTGCCTTTTGAAGCTGTCTCCGCCATTAGTATGCGGCCATCCGGAAGAGGTTCCATATCTTCCAGACGGTCAAAGAGCCGGCCATGCAGCACTTCGGCCTTGAATCTGGCGTCGTGCGGTGTATTGATGTGCAGCCAGCCTTTGGTGTGATGCAGTACAAAGAGTTCGCCGCTCTCCAGTGTCAAGCGGTAAAGGCAGCCCTCGGACCACTCATCTGCCAGATAGAGATATTGACCATCTTTTGAGAAGGCCATGCCTTCATGTGAAAAGCGGCCGGTAGCCGGCATGGAGAGAATAGCAGGATGACTGCTGACCAGCCGATTGCGATCCAGCCGCTGTTCCGGTGTGACAGTGGCAGGCGATGTAATATGAACGACCAGGCCATCGGCAACCTCTTCACCCAGCCAGATATCTCCATGGCGATCCATTTTCAGACCATCAGCACGATCCAGACCGTACAGCAGGATCTCCCTCTTGCCTGTTTCCAGACCGATACGAACCAGTGATGGTGAGAGCATGTTGGATGCAGTTTCACAGCTGACAAAGAGTGTTTTTTCATCCCCCGAAAGTATCAGCATGTCGGGCAGTTCATCCTGCCATTGACTAATCACCTCTGATTGCCACGCCGGTGCAAGCATCAGGCCGGCTTCCTGTTTGCAGGATGAGGCGAACAGCAGTATGGCAATGAGCAGCGTCGATCGGGTGGCTTGTAACATGCGATGATGATTGTCGATTCGCACCAATGCTGCAACCGGCGGGGTGGGGCGCTATGCTGTGCGAATGGTTTCCACCGCTTCCCTGCATGCTATCCGGCTCTTTTATGCCGCCTATTTTGCCGCCATGGGGCTCATTCTCCCCTTCTTTCCGGTATATCTGGCCGAAAGAGGACTGGACGTAGTCACCATCGGCGTGATGACGGGGCTGCTTGCCGTTGCCAAGGTCATGGCTCCGCCCTGGGTGGGACACCTGGCAGATCATCGCCCATCCGGGCATGCACGCCGTTTTATTGTTGCTGCGGCTGTTATTGCGGCGCTGTTTGCAGTTACCCTGAATTATGTTCATGAAATATGGCTGCTGGCGGCTGTCGTACTCATATTCGGGATCTTGTGGTCGGCGATTCTGCCGTTAACCGATGGCCTTTCGGTCACCATCTCCGAAGCTGCACTGGCAGATTATGGACGTCTTCGGGTATGGGGTTCGATCGGTTTTGTTGTCGCCTCGCTTGCCGGTGGCGCATGGCTGGCCGATGGCAGAATGGGGCAGTTTCCTCTCTGGCTTTTTGCGCTGATGCTGATGCTGGCCGCTGCCGCCATCAGGTTTCCCGATCATCGCATGCTTCCGGTGGAGCGCATGGGGCTCGATCACCGCTTTGGCAGCGATTTTATGCTTTTGCTGCTTGTCAGCTTTCTGATGCAGGTATCACATGGCGCCTATTATGGCTTTTATAGTCTTTATCTGGTCGAGATCGGTTATCAGGGCTGGCAGGTCGGGGCTTTCTGGGTGCTGGGGGTGGTGGCCGAGATTATTCTTATGTGGGGTTGGTCCCGGCCGCTGCAACAGGCGGCTCCGGCCCGGGTATTGTCACTCTCTCTTCTCCTTGCCGCCATACGCTGGCTGGGTATCGGTGTAACCGAGGTGTGGTATGGGCTGCTCTTCTGGCAACTGCTTCATGCCGCAAGTTTTGCTGCTTTCCACCTGTCAGCCATTGCATGGGTCAAACGCCTTGCTCCTGCAAAACGTCATGCCACGGCACAGGGGTGGTATTCGGCATCAGGATTCGGCCTGGGAAGCATGGTTGGCATTATGGGAGGTGGCGTCATCGTGGCTTCCGGAGGTTATGATCTCGCCTTTTTTGCCTGTGCGCTGATTGCGCTTGCGGGTATGGTACTGGCCCGGAGGTTGCCACGATACGTATGAAGATGCCCATGATTATCCATGATCTGCAGGATTCGCAGATGTTTGCACTGGCGCAGGCCGCCGGCCGTGCAGGTATTCCGGTAAAGGGGCTGGCATCATCGGATATGCCCTGGATTCGGCAGAGCCGCTATGTGAAGTCGCTGGATATTGTTCCCAGTTTGGGAGACGTGCCGGAAAGTGTTTATGCACTGAATCTTAAAAACACAGGGAAATCAGGAGTGTGGCTGCCATGCGTAGATGATATCGCCATGTTTACGGCCAGTTTCAAGTCGTTTTTGTGCAGTCGTGGACTCTCTTTTCTGATTGCCGATGCCGGGAGTATGGAACAGGCGGATATTGCCGCATTGCATGGCTGTTACGGTGCATTGCATATCCCGCCGACTCACTGGTGGACATGGGACAGGCTTTGCGATGCGATGGATACTCTGGATTATCCAATTATATTGAAATCGGTGCGTGGGCACTTTCGGGTATTTAAGTCTGCGGCGGAGCTGCATCTCTTTGTGACGGAGGCCGGTGAAGAGGTTTCGCACTTTAAACAGCGGACTCAGCAGTATATTCCGGGTGGTGTACAGTGCATGGCTACGGCGATGCTGCTGTTTGATAAAGATTCAAGGCCGGTAAGAGGGTTTACCGGCCGGCGTTTAAGGGTGACTGAGACAGCCTTTGGCCCATTCGGCGAAACTACGGCTGCAAGAGCTGAGTGGATACCTGAGCTTTATGAAGGTGCCTGTGAACTGTTGTCGGCCATGAAATGGCAGGGGTTTGCGGAAGTGGAGTGCAAGCAGGATGCGGATGGGCGATGGTATGTGCTCGAAATCAATCCGCGCCTGTCGGGCTGGGCATGTCTGGCCGAGGCGGATGGCGCGGGCTTTCTGCAGGCTTATTATCAAATTTGTGCGCATGAAACATGTTTGGACGAGGCATGTTTGCAGCGTTCAAGGGCCGAATATGTACGCATGGTTGCTGCCGGATTTCATGCACCTGACTGGCTGGCGGCATCTGATTTATCAACGGGAAAGTGGTCACGTATCCGGCGTCTTATATGTGAACTGTGGCGGGTGGTTCGGGCCTGGCCTCAGGTTTTGCCGGGGGCAATGGACTGGCGCGATAGAAAAGCCTCGTGGGAGATATTCAAATATACGCTCCGTAAGGCTGGTTGGCTACGTGACTGATGTGATGTGATCCCATGCGGCATGGACATCGGAGAATGTCAGGCGGAAACACTGTGTATCCGCAGGCAATCGCCGGTTGAGCATTTTGACGCGATCAGATGGGCGGATGCCTTGATGCAGGTGATGCGGCAGCTCCATCAGGACTTCGCTACGGCGGATAGGGGTAAGTTGTGCCGGTGGCGCATCTGCATCAAAGCGCGGAAATACCAAACGTGTTAATGGCAAATGGCGATGTTCGATTTGTGTGGGATGCCAGAGTTGCAAGGTTTGCTCTGTACCCTGATGATCGGGGAAAGTGAAAAATGTGCGTGTGAACTTGCCGCTATTGAGCATATCCTCATGGCTGAAAGCAGGATGGATGAGTGTATCCCATTGCATGGGGCGAGGCATGGGGGCAATATGACCCTGCTTATCGAGTAAACTGAACTCATCGGTCATATAGCGGCAGCCATTAAGCAGTCCTGTCGTGGTAATGCTGCTTTTTCCCGCCCCGGAGTGGCCTGCAAACATCCAGGCTTCATCGCCCATGGCGACACAGCCTGCATGCAGCGATAGAAACTCAGGAAAAATGCGTTGAATCACTTGTGTGTAAAGCTGGATCTCAAAGGCGGCTGTGATTTCTCGCGCATCCTGGGCATGCCAAAGCTCATGGATACCGTCCAAAATCAGATAGTGGTGGTCGCCGTTGCTTAAAATATCAAATGTCAGGTTGCTTTTATGATCGTTATGCCGGGCATACAAAGCGATAAATTGATGCAAATCGGCATGGTTGTCCAGGCTGTTGCCGGAGAGAGTAATCCACTGATTGGCGATGCTGAAATGGCTTTGCCAATCCTTGTATATACTGCTCACGCCGCTTCTTGAAGCAGCCCGAAAGCGGAAAACTCCTCCAGAATGGCAAGCACGTCCCTTTGTACTGTTTCAGGGTCGGCTTTCAGGGTGTCACTTATGATCGAAGCCATATCTTCAGGGCGATGCTGCCCGTCACACAACTCCAGCACGGCTGCGGCAATCAGGTTGAGCGAAAAGCTCGAACCATCGGCATTATCGGTAATCAATACTTCGTTCATTTGTTCCAGATCTTCACTGACCAAAGTGTCACGTTTACGCGGAAATTCGCTTACAGCCGGCATGTCACTCATGGTTTTCTCCTGCACAACATGGCTCTTTCTTTCATCGAGAAGCCTGTATTAGGGCCTGTTAACACTAATTTCGCCAACACCGTAATTAGTGTTAACAGGCCCTAGCATATATACAGTTGCAATGCCGGATATCCTACGGCCTGAATATGGCATGTCGAGCGTAGTCAGGATATCCTGCAAATGGAGTCGGCTTTCAAAAGTTTTTTCCACTTCGCCCGGATGGCCTCAGTAAACAGGCAATCATTTGGCAATCCGAGCAGCTTAATTGTTCCTGACAGCTTTTCCATCTTTCAGGCGTGATCTGTCGCTCGGGCCTGTAACTTAATGAGGCAATAATTTTGGGCAATGATTGTTTCCGTATATTGCCCAGGGGCAGGTTGCGCGAGAAAATGCAAGGGTACACATCACCATTGGCAGCAAGGCAGAGTTTTCCCCTGCGGATTTCGGATGGCGCGCCGGCATGGGACGGGCTGATTTGAATGTGTGCCGGCAGGCTTGTGGCGGAGCCGCGCCCGACCCTGTTTACAGGGTCAAAGCGAATATGCCCGGCAGTAAGGCCGAATTCACTTTGCAAAAAATCGCTCATGTGTGCCATGCGTTCGGCATTTTCTTTCATCACGACTACGCCCGCACGAATCTCCAGTCCCGAATCCTGTGCGCGATGCATGGCGGCAACAGTGCGCTTCCAACTGCCGGGCACGCGCGTAATCGTATCGTGAACCCTGGCGACATCGGCATAGATAGAGAAGGAGAAGCGGGGAGTGCAGGGCAGAAGCCTTTGCAGCAGTTTATCTGTCAGCAGCAGACCGTTGGTATAAATTTCGATACCCTGAAAGTCCAGCCGATGTGCGTATTCCACCAATGCCACCAGGTCGCGGTGAATCAAAGGGTCACCACCTGTGAACTGCACAAAAGGGCGCCCCAGCTTGCGCGTATCATCAAGGCTTCGTTGTATCTCTCCGGTGCTGAGAAAGTCATTGCATTCCGGGTCGGATTCGGCATAACAGTGCAGGCAGCGTTCGTTGCAGCGGGAGGTGAGTTCGATAAACAGCATGCCGAGGCTTTCGCCCAATAAAAGCTGTTGCGCTGTGGGGCTGGTGGCCTGAGCCTGACTCAGTCCCTGAAGTTGCGGATAAGCCTGCTCAATGCGCCGCAGATAAGCGGTGTTTGGTTGCGGAGTATGGATGGAACGTACAGCGGCGGCAAAAGCACCGCTTAAATATACGGTAGCGGCATGGCTGCTGTGATGCAGCTCCAACTCCTGATTGTTGAGGGCTAAACAATAAACAGCCTGCCCGTCAGGCAGGCTGAATATCTGATGTTCAGGCTGCATAACAGAGTTTTACTTGCAGACGTTTTTTCCTTTCTTCGGATCAAAGGTGCAAACGCAAGGGTTTTTGCAGCCCGGAGGGGGGGTGCAGCCCGGAGGGCCTTCTTTACAGAAGTCCTTACAGTTGATGTTGCCTACGCCACCCGCAGCTGTACAGGCAGCAGTATTACTTGCACATGATTTGACGCATTGAAGTTTGGAGCATTTCGCCGCATTGAACTTGGTGGAGTTGGGTATGCAAGGACAGCATGCATTGGTGCCGGAAGAAATGGTGATGGCGACCACTGTTCCATTGGTCAGGGTG
This sequence comes from uncultured Zetaproteobacteria bacterium, assembly GCA_964559845.1. Taxonomy (GTDB): domain Bacteria; phylum Pseudomonadota; class Zetaproteobacteria; order Mariprofundales; family Mariprofundaceae; genus WSZY01. The sequence goes on from CAZLJF010000011.1 coordinate 26,642, forward strand.
CAATTCTTAAGTTGGCCGAACGCGCCCAAGGCGTGACGTGGCCCGACCATCATGGTGCCTAAAATGGCAGGCGGTGTATAGACGGCCGCAGCCAGCAAGCGGCGACGTGCAGACTGCTCCGGGTTCAGCTTGGTTTCTTCCTGTTCTTGCATGCTTATCACCTGTTTCACATTCGGACTACAAAACACCCCCAAGCGTAGCGTGATTTGCTTCCGGGCGCAAACCATGGTTAGAGTTGATGCCATGAAAGTCAAAGAGCAGGTAAGACTCCGGCAAAGCTATTGCCGAATGTTGTGTGGCGAATGGCAGGGTGATGTGCCCGAAGATTTGAACTTTTGGTATATGATGTGTGCCGATGGTGTGTTTCTCTGCATACTGGACAAGCTGGATGAACAGCAGCGCGCGAGGATTCCTGCCGAAGCGATGAAAGGCATGGATAAGCGTATGCGGCAGGCATCGGCATTGCGTATGAAGCATGCCATGAGCCAGATTCTCAGAGAGGTGAATGCCGCCCGTATCCCTGTGATTGTGATGCGCGGGCAGATGCTGGCCGAGGGGCTGTATGCTGCGCCTGACTTGCGCCCGTTTACCGATTTTGATCTGCTGTATGATGAGCAGCATTCGCTGATGCTCAAGCAGACGCTGGGCAACCATTTGGGCTATGCGCCGCCGGAGAAGTTTCCGAATTTATTCAAAAAAGGTGATTTGGTGATTGATTTGCATACCGAGCCTTTGGGTATCGAGCGGATTCAATCCTGGGCTGGGCTTACGCCGTTACGCGCACCGGATTTTTTCAAATATGCCGAAGAAGGTGAATTGGCCGGAGAAAAGGCGCTGCTGGTGCATCCGAGGGTAAATTTACCATATTTGTGTTTCCATGCCCTCAAACACTCGTTTGGACGACTGGTCTGGCTCTATGATATCGCCTTGCTGGCCAATCAGGTGAGTGCGGACGGTTTGTGGGATGAGGTGTTGCAGGGGATTGAAGAATATCGTTTGCAACGGCCTTGCTATTATGCCCTTAGTCATGTGAAGCAACATTTGGGCGCATCCGTGCCGGAGGATATATTGGCAGCGATTAAGCCTGAGATGGGCTTTGTGGAGCAGCGCCTGTTCAGGCGCCATATGAATCATGAAGTGATTCCCTATCTGGCCGAGCGCCTTTTTGCACGCATGTTGCCTGATTTTAAGCATCGTATGGAGTTCTGGCGTGAAACGATCTATCCGAGATATGAGGTGCGAGCCCAGATTGCAGGGGGCGGCTGCGTGAAGTGCAGCTTTATCCGCAAACGCCTGAAACAGCTGGTTAAGGCTGGCTGGCTTTTTATCAAAGAGGGTGTTTCACTGGTCAGAGCCTGAATAATCCTGGTTAAATATCCGAATCGAAGAAATCATCATTTTCGCCAATCCGGGGATCTGCTTCAGTTTCTTCGGTCGGAGCGCTCCCCTCCCTGAATGCCTCCAGCAGTGGCGATTTGGTTTCTGCATTGGCAAGCTTACCTGTTTTGCGGTCAATCAGTGCCCACTCAATGCCTTCGGGCGCTCTGAAGGATTCAATCCTCTTTCCCTTGTGTGCGCTCTGCATGAATGTCAGCCATGTCGGCAGGGCGGCGCGCGAGCCTGTCTCCCGCCTGCCCATAGGGGTTGGTGTATCGCGTCCGGTCCATACGCCGGTCAGTATCTGGGGTGTGTAGCCGATAAACCATGCATCGACCTGTTTGTTGGTTGTGCCGGTCTTGCCAGCGGCCGGACGTCCGAGCGCCCTGGCACGGCGTCCCGTACCACGCTCAATAACACCCTTCATCATGTTGGTGATCAGGAAGCTGCTGGTCGGCTCAAGAATCTGCTCTGCCGGGCGCATGCCTTCACCGACAGAAAGAACCGGGTCAACGTGGCATATTTGACAGCGATGGCCGGCCACGGAGCGGTGCAGGCTGCGACCTGTGCGGTCCTGCACCTGCTGGATGGTGATGGGCTTCCATCTCTTTCCGCCGCTGGCCAGTGGTATGTATGCCTCGGTTAACTGCTCCAGCGGTGCTTCGGTTGCACCCAGTGCCAGAGCAAGCTCCTTTGGAAAGTCGTGATTAAAGGGGAAGTCGCGCAACTTGTCGGTAAAGGTGCGGATGCCGATATCCTGTAGCAATTTGATGGATGCCAGATTGCGAGAGTGCTCCAGTGCATCACGCAGCGTCACCGGGCCGGCAAATCTGTTTTTATAGTTTTCAGGCCGCCAGAAGCTGTCGGTGGAGCGGCTGTCAAACACAACCGGCGTATCCATGACGATGGTGGCAGGGGTTAGCCCCTGCTCAAGGGCCGTGACATAGAGCAGCGGCTTGAAGGCCGAGCCCGGCTGTCGCTGTGCGTGGCTTACACGGTCAAAGTCTCCGAAATTGAAATCAAAGCCGCCGACTCTTGCCAGTACCGTGCCGCGTTTCAGGTCGATACTGTAGAGCGCGGATTCGACGGATGGCAACTGGGTGAGGCGGACACCACCCTTACCATCGCCCTGCAATACCACTTCATCACCTGCCATCCATGTCAGAGGCCGCTTTTCGGCCCCGTCCGGGAGCTCCTGCCATTGCCATTTGGGCCGGGTCAGCACCCACTGCCGCTTACCATCATTGACCTTAAGATCACCATTGGGGCGAACCTCTTCAACCAGTGCAGGGAGGATCTGCTCTTTGCCCAAAGGCGCTGTTTCATCCTGTGGCTGTGCCGCGCCCCACTGTTCAAGGAGATCGCTCCACGCTTCCGGCTGGTGGTGGACAGGGATGCGGTAGAATTGCCGTTGCTCGACATCCAGTACGCCTTCACGGACGGCGCGGACTGCTTCCTCTTCAATGCGGCTGCTGTAAGGGACGATAATAGTCAGCCCCTGTTTTCTAAGAGCCTGTAAGCCAAATTTCTGTACAAGCTGACGATGTACCTCATTGCCATATGCATTCACGAGCCTGTTTTGTGGCAGGGGGATGACCGTCAGCTCCTCTTCAAGTGCATGCTGAACATCATCCGCCCTGGCATAACCGCTCCGTTCCATCAGATAGAGAACGGTATTGCGGCGCTTTTTCGCCAGTTCGGGATTCAGATGCGGTGCATATTTGCTGGGCGCCTTGGGCAGGCCTGCCAGCATGGCGCATTGGCTTAATGTCAGCTCATCCAGACGCTTGCCAAAGTAACGCCATGCAGCCGATGTGACTCCATAGGCGCCGCGCCCGAGATAGATCTGGTTCAGATAGAGGTAGAGGATATCATCTTTGGAAAGCGCCTGCTCGATCCGGTAGGAGAGAATGACCTCCCGGATTTTTCTTGTATAGGTCCGCTCTGAACTGAGCAGGAAGTTTTTGGCTACCTGCTGGGTGATGGTGCTGCCGCCCTGAACCGTGTGTCCGGCACGAATGTTGGCAATGGCTGCCGAAAGAATGCGGGCCGGATTGATGCCCGGATGTTCGTAAAACTGCTGATCCTCTGCCGCCAGAAAGGCGTTGCGCAGTTGTTCGGGAATATCCTCGAACGGCGTGAGGATACGGTGTTCATCGGCATATTCGGCCAGAAGTTCGCCATCGCTGTTATAAACGCGCGAAACCAGGGGCGGTTGATAGGAGGAAAGTTTTTTTAATTCCGGCAGGTTGTCCGAAAAATAGAAATAGCCGGAGACGGCGATAATCACTGCAAGCAGCAACATGATAAAGGCTGTTTTAAGTATCAGAGGAAAAAAGCGCATCGCGGCAAGTCTAGTTTTGGAGAGGCATAAATCGCAAGTTTAAGATGGATGGTTGCACTCGGCACTTTTCATTTGTCAGGATGCCCTCTATATTCAGGGTGTTTCATTGCTGAGATGGTATTGTGACAGAGGTCACAGGCCGGTTCGGCATATCTGTTTATCGTAAGGGGCACTATGGCAGATTTTCGGCTAAAAAACGTGGGGGCAAACAGGCAGTCCGGCTTTACCCTGATTGAAATGATGGTGGTGATTGGCATTATAGCGGTGCTGTCTGCCATTGTAATTGGTGGCTGGAGCGCCTTGCGTGAATCGAACAAGGTGGAGGCGGCGGCGGAAAGCATGCGTAGCGCGCTGGTGGCTGCGCGTATCCAGGCAATCAGCACAGGCCGCGCCCAGCAGGTGACGGTGAATTTTGCCGCCAACGGCGCTGCTCCGGCAGATTCATTCGCCAGCACCGTGTCGGGCGGTGTTTACAGTTCCGCTACAAAGAGAGTGGAGGGTGGAGAGTATATAGCTTCTTCAGGAGTTGACTGGGTGAATGCGGCAGGCGGTCTGGGTGCCTGTACGGTTTCGCAGTCCGGGCAAACATTCAAGACGATTGTGTTTGGAAGCAGGGGGTCGGCGTCCGCCCTTTCTTCGGGAGGCGGCGTATCGCGCACATGGATTGTGCAGGATAAACAGGGGGCGAACCGGTTCTGCTTTACAGTTAATACTGTAACCGGTCGCGTATCGTTACAGCGCCTGTAGCGGGCAGGTCTATGGATGGGCTTTTTTGATGGAAAGAGGAGGAAAGAGATGAAAGATACGGATACCAGGGGGTTTACGCTGATTGAGACAATGGTGACCATTGTGGTTATCAGTGTGATATTGTTGAGTCTGGCAGGGCTGTTAATCAATACAATGCAAAGTAACCAGTCCAGCGGGCAGCGGATGGATGCAGCGGCGGTATCCCGGGCTGTGCTGAATAATTATGCCGTGATTCTGGCAACAGGGCAGCCGATTGCGCCTGGCGACACAATATCAGGTACATGGCCGCCTGCTATTGGCCAGTCTGCGACAATAACCACCCAGCAGGGAGATTATGGCTTTGTGTTAACCGTGACACAAAGCGGAGCGGGGCAGTATACGTTGTCGATTTCGCTGGATCCGCAGAAAACCCGGGGGCATCTGGCTTCTCTTACCAATCAGACGGTTGTATCGACTGTAGCAGGTATTAATGCTGGCTCTGGTGCTGGTGCTGGTGCTGGTGCTGGTGCTGGTGCTGGTGCTGGTGCTGGTGC
>CAZLJF010000011.1:31742-50003 GCA_964559845.1 uncultured Zetaproteobacteria bacterium
CTGGTGGTGGCTCTGGTGGTGGCTCTGGTGGTGGCTCTGGTGGTGGCTCTGGTGCTGGCACTGGTGCTGGCACTGGTGCTGGCACTGGTGCTGGCACTGGCACTGGCTCTGGCACTGGCACTGGCACTGGTGGCGCTTCGTCTGTTGCGGTCAGTCAGGGGGGGGAGAGTGCGACTGTTGATGTGGCGACAGTACAGGACTGGCTCAATAACAAAAAATTCGTAAAAAAGATGACAAATGAGGGCGCTTATGGTGATTTTCAGGCTTGTGGTGCCATTACAGGCAATATTCAGGGGCTTGCAGATCCACCTACAGCCCAGAATATCGTCGATGCCTTTGCCTATGTGCAGCAGCAGGCGAATGCAGGGAATCTGGCCGATGCCGGAAAATTTGCCGATGCCATCAAGGATTATAACAGTGCGAACAGCAAGTTCAGCAGCGGTGATCCGAAAGGGGCAGGTAAAAAACTGGCAAAGGCGCTGAAGAAGTTAGGGCAGTCTCTTGGTTGCTGATATTCGAGAAGGCATCAGGCGGAAGAATGAGGCAGGCCTGACGCTGGTTGAACTGCTGGTGGCCATGGTGGTAGCCATGGTGGTGCTGGCCGGACTGCTGTTGACTTTCACTCAACAATATGGTGAATACAAACACCAGAGTAAGCGTGTCGATGCAGTTCAGGATCTGGAGTTTGCCATTACTTTTGTTGCGGATGATTTGCGTTCGGCCCTGCATGGTATGGGGCTCGATCCTGTGGAGACGAACGGCTTTGGAAGCAGAACGGCGGCCACGGGTGATTTGCGATTCTGGGTCTGGGAGACCAATGCGGCATATAGTCCGGACGCTAACCAGCGGGCGCGGCGGCGCTACCACTATGATGCCGCCAATGAGACGCTCTGTTATGACCGCCAGGTGGCGGTAGGGGCGGATGATACGGTTACTGCATCGGGTAGCTGTCAGGTTGATAGCGAAGTGTTGCGCAATGTTACTTTCTTTAAGGTGTTTCAGGATTCCACGACGCCGCGTGATGCATTTGGCGATATCCCTGCCGCACTTCCGTCTTTGAACATCAGAAATGTCAGTGATCCGATTAACAGGAGTATGAGTGTTCCCGCATACACGATTCTGATTGAAGTGGCCGTGGATGCAGGCTACAAGAAGGGTTCGTTCGTCGATGTGCTGGGCAACGATCAGAGGCCCGGCGTGGGAGACGGCAGAAAGCGGGTGTGGCGTTATGTCCAGGTGCAGCCGCAGGTCGCGCTTTGAGTTTCGGGAGGTTTGGTATGAGCGTGAGAAATATGCAGAACCATGAACGGAAATATGAGCAGGGATACATCTTGGTCACCTCTCTGATCATATTGTCGCTTTTGGCGATTCTTGGTGTTGTGGGCACGTATAAGGCTGTGGTGGAAACCAAGGTTTCCGGTCTCTCCGCAGACCGCGCCAAGGCGGGAGAGGCTGCAAAAGCAGGCCTTGAACGGCTGTTCTGGTACTGGAACCAGTCCGGAGGCACAGCCGGAGAGGCGGGTTTTGAAGAGTTGAACGCCATGCGTGGCGATATCACCGGCGGCAGTAACGGTACCGCCGGCAATCCGCCTACCAGCGTGGATCAAACAGGAGCACCGTTACCACTGACACCGCCACTGGTTCGTGACCTGTATGGCGAGAGTCTGGCGGCGATAGAGGGGCGTGCAGGCGGTGATCTGGATGCCTATATCGCCGCCGGTAACAATATCCGTGTTTACCAGTATCAGTATAACGGTTCGGTAGTGACGGGGCTGAGTGTGGTTGCCAACAGCAATTGGGGGCAGGGCAACGTACCTCAGGTGGCTGTATGGGTTACCAGTTATGATGCGGTTACGGGAAACGCCTATCCGTATGGTGATGCAAATGTCGTTACTGCGGGATGCAGCACATGCAACATAGTGACCTATGCACTGGGGCGGTCGGGACAGGCCCGGCGGCTGGTGCGTGAAGTGCAGTCGGTGGTTTCCCGGAAATTGACAGGCGTGGATGCGATTACTAACGCACCGGGATTCGCCTCCTGGCAGGATGCCTGTGATAATACCAATCCCACCTCTCCCGGCAGTACATTGAGCTGGTCCGATGCGCCGGTTCCGGATGTGATGATCGAGGCGACGCAGTCGCCCTATATGCCCGGCTCCAGGCCATCGGGTACAGCGATGTCATCCAATACCAATATGGGGAGAGGCGGTAAGAAGTTCCGTAAAGATGTTAGCAGCACGAGCGAGCTGACCATGGACAGCACGCCGATCATTGCCTATTCGCTCCATAATACGGCTTCCGGCGTGCGTGTGAAGGGGGCGAATACAACGCCGATTGATACCACTGCGGCAGATGATCCTTCGGGACTTCCCACCGATCTGATGCGCACCGGATTAAGCGCGGGAACGGACAAGATAAAGCATTTCATGTCCGGTAACGAGTTCCGTAACAAGCCGTTGTTCAACCTTGATGCCTATCGATGGGCGGCGGAGCAGTTCACCTGCCAGAATGCCGGCAATCCGGCGGATACCAGCAATGGCGCATATTGTGGCAAGGCGGAGCAGCTCCGTAGTGTCATGGGTTCTCCGGTTCCGGTAACCGGACGGCTGACACTGCGGGAATTTGCTCAGAATGTACGGGACGCCCGGCCGATGTTCGGTATCGTGCGCGTGATGTGGCCGACGGGCGTGTTTAAGCCGAATGTTGATACCTGTGTATCAGCCGGTGGCCGGCAGGTCTCGCTCTATGATTTGACCTCAGTCAACGAGATTGCCAGCGGGAAGGATCTCTTTCCGTTCCCCGATGGGCCGGTCAACATCGGTAGTAACTCCAGGGTGATCGTTTATGGCATGCTGCTGATCGACTATTTCACCGACAACGACGGCGACGGCTATTTTGACGCGACCAGCGAGCGGCTGATTGAGCCGATCGAGTCCACGGACGCCTATCTGAAAGTCTCGGTTCCGATGCTGGTCAATCCGGCCATGCCGCTCAATGGCGGCACTACCGGCAATTTCTTTACCATCGCGCCATCCACGGCACCTGCGGGAAGCACCAACAACCTGGCCACGACGAATCGGGTTAACGGTAATGCGTCTGTTTCCGGCCGCCAGAATGTCAATCTGGCATCGCCCTATGACGGCTGGTTTCCGCTCTCCGAGGGATTGACTCCCGCCGTTAGTACCAGTGACGGTTCGATGGCATTGATGGATCTTGCCCACGGAAATCCACACGGGAACGGGTTGATCGGTGCGGCTTATCAGATGATGCAGCTTGGCAGTAACGGGCTCGGGCAATTGGCCGGGGATCTTCTTGTAAACAATCGTAGTCGGCTCTCGTACTATTACGAGCTGATGTACGCCACGGCGGATCGGAGCGACCCCTTCTCCTGGCCGATAACATCCAGTTTCCCGGGAAGATCCACTTCCTTCTGTATCGGCGCTCAGGATTGCGATGTTAGCAGCAATCATGATGGCGATAAATTTCACCTGCTTTTTCCGAACGGCTATACACATGGTGTCAAGGCGGCACTGGCGGCATTAAACATGACTGCCGATGAGTGGAACAACCTGCTCTCCGGCAATGGCGGGAGAAGCATCAGCGATCTGGCGGCGCAGCATGCTTCGTTGTCAGATTATGGTAACGGAACCTATCCGAAGGGGTCGCCGTTCGGCACGGATGGCGTGGTAACGGATAGCGGCATAAACGCCGCCGCAACGATTCAGGCGAGCCAGAACGACTATTTCCGTATTACCAGAGATACTACGACAGGTTACGGTATCCTTGACAGTGATTTCGCGGATCTGCCCGCAATCGCCTACTCCGGAGGGTTGATTGATACCCACTCCTATAGCAATGTCGGCGGTATCCTCTATACGCCGGGTCCGCTGGAGTGGGAGCCTGGCAACAAGGGCGGGCTTGGCTATGTCGCCGGCTCGGTGATTACCGGTATGGGGGTCTATAATAAGAGTGGCGGCGATAAAGCGCACCAGGTGTTTGTGTTCGACCCGCAGGCTGTTGACAATATCGCCACCATGACAACAAGCCTTGCGATGCTTCGGTATGCGTGGCAGGAGCTGAAATAGTGAGAGGTGAAAGGTGGGTGTCCCTTTTGGCTGTCATGGCCCTGGCCTGCGGCAGTGCGGTTTCGGCGGAAATATATCAGTGGCGTGATGCCGGTGGCCGGATTCACTTTGTGGATGATCCTTCGAAGGTCCCGGCCAAATATCGGGAGAAGGCAAAAAGGAATGTGGATGGATTGCCTGCAATCTCTTCGGAAAATACGTCAAAGGCGGCTGTGGAGCATGAGGGGAAGGCAAAATGGGAGATGTATTGTGCGGAATGTCATGTGGCCGGGCAGGAGCGGGAGCGTGGAAAGGTGTCCCTTTTTCCTGTGTTGATTGATAGTGGCACAAAATATCCCGTATCCCGGTCAAGGGCTGTCTGGGAGTTTCGGCGTGCCGCCGATGGCCACTATTCTGATATGGATGCGATCGATATTTCGGATGAAGAGCTGGGATTGATTGCGGAATATCTGCTTGATATGCAGAAGTAAATGGTGGCTTTCAGGGATTCCTTTCCACCAGACAGAGAGATACAGGTTGTGCAAATGTTCAAATATGGGTTGACATTATCCTTTTAGATAAGCTAATTTGCGTTTATATGTGTGAGTAAAACATCAACCTGGGAGGGCAAGTGGGCCTTTTTTCAAAGCGTAATGAAGGATTGGTCGGCATCGATATCAGTGCCACAGGTGTCAAGCTTGTAGAGCTTGGGCATGGCCGTTCGGGCTATGAATTGAAGTCCATGGCGATTGTTCCCCTTCCCAGGGATGCCATTGTTGAAAACACCGTGATTGATTCCATGGCAGTCTCACAGGCGCTGCTTGATGCCATGGAGATCGCACGCCCTTCCAGCCGCAAGGCTGCTATTGCAGTATCCGGCAATGCGGTGATTATCAAGACCGTAACCATGCCGACTGCAACCGAATTTGAACTGGAAAACCAGATCGAGTTTGAGGCGGATCAGCATGTTCCCTATGATATTGATGATGTCTATCTGGATTTTCAGCTTTTGGGTGAGGTTCCCGATTCTTCCGAAGAGATGGAGGTTGTGCTGGTTGCCTGCAAGCGGGAAGTGGTTGATGACTATCAGCTGGTATTGAGTGAGGCTGGCATTGAGACGAAATGTGTTGATTGTGCAGTTTTTGCACTTGAAAACGCACTGGAAATTATCGGCAGTGAGATCGAGGATATTTCGGTCGAGCCTCTGGATGAGGAGGCCTCAGGCGCTGTTGCCCTGGTGAATATCGGCGCCAGCCTGATTAATATCAATATCATGATAAAAGGCCAGATGGCATTTGTTCGTGATCAGTTTTATGGCGGCCAGAATCTTACGGAAGAGATTCAAAAAGAGCATAATGTAAGCTATCAGGTTGCTGAAGAGATGAAAATAGAGCGCTTTTCAGAGGTGAGTCCGGAGGCGCTTGAGCGCTTCTATGTGGGATTGACCTCCGAGCTTGTCCGTTCGCTTGATTTCTATGCCGCAAACCATGCGGAGCACCCTGTGCAGAAGCTGCTGCTGAGCGGAGGCAGCGCGTTGCTGCCCGATATAGCCAATGAGCTTGAACAACGCCTTGGTATCGAAGCGGAAGTTATCAACCCGTTTGTGGCAATCAATGTGCCTAAGCGAAAATTCGATATGGATTACCTGAATCGGATCGGACCCTCCATGATGGTTCCCATTGGCCTTGCGATACGGAGTTTTGACTGATGATCCGCATTAACCTCCTGCCCTATCGCGCCGAGCGGCGGAAAAAGCAGATATTGCAGCATCTTGCTGTTCTGCTGGGATTGATTTTGATGACCAGCGCAGTACTGTTTTCAGTCGATCTCTATAAAACATCCGAATTGACTACGCTGGAGGATGAGTTTGGCAGTCTGAAATCCCAGAACGATATACTGAAAAAGAAAATCGGAAAAATCAGGAATCTCGACAAGCTGCGTGCAGATGTTGAGCGCAAACTTGAACTGGTTGACCGGCTTCAGGAGGGGCGCTTCTACTCACTGGTCACACTGAATGAACTGGCTAATGTTATTCCTGAAAATGTGTGGCTGACCGAAATTTCGGATAATGCAGGAGCGATCCGTTTAAGCGGTCTCGGTGAGAGCAACAAGGCGGTTGCCAACTTTATGCGAGCACTGGATCAGTCGGAATATTTCACGAATATTGGGCTCAAAACCATTGAGCGTACGACCGTGGGGGATGTGCCGGTACGTCAATTCAATTTAACCATGAAACGGGTGACTGCCAGGGACGGCAAAGAGGAGAAAACAGCAAAGGGACGTAAGCGATGAATCTGGATGCGTTGAATTTCGATGTGCTCAAGCCGATTCTTCCCGTTCCGATGTGGCAGAAAATGGCGGCGCTTGCTGCTGTTTTTGTGTTGATGATTGTCTCCTACCTCTATATGGGGTGGATGCCGCTTCAGGAGAGTATCGAACAGCAGCGGGCGCAGGTTGAGAGGCAGCGCATGGTTCTTAAAAAGAATCAGGCGCTGGCAAAGGATCTTCCCAGAAAGCGGGAAGAGTTCGCCAGGCTGGAGAAACAGCTGAAGGTGGCGTTGAATATGTTGCCCAAAAAGTCACAGATTCCCGATCTCCTGGAGAGTGTATCCTGGGCGGGCAAGGATTCAGGGCTTGGCTTCACCCTTTTTACACCCAGGCCGGAAAGCGTGAAGCAGATTTATGCGGAAGTGCCTGTTGCAGTCAGCATGACAGGAAGTTACAGGCAACTTCTGACTTTCCTGAAACGTGTTGGAGAGATGCCGAGAATCGTATCGGTTGACAATCTGTCGTTGAGTCAGGGAAAAACAGGCGGTGATCTGACAATCAAGGGCCGTGTGACCACTTACCGCTTTGTTGAAGCCTCGGCGACTCGGAAAAAAGGCAAGAGAAAAGGTAGGAAGAAGTGATTATAGGTAGCTGGTGCAGACCAGGCTCCGGGAGGCGAATGATGTGTGATCACGGAGATGCTGGAGAAATGAAACGGAAGTTAAATGGCTGGAAGGGCTGTCTGGCGGGGTTGAAGACGTTGTCACTGGCTGTGTCTGTTTTGCTGTCGGTCCTGATTCTGGTTCCGGGCCATGGTGAAGCATCCCAGATCAATAGTGTTTCCATCATGGATGCCGACAGTGGCGATGTGTTGCGCATCGAGGCGGATAGTGCGCTTGAATACCAGGTGTTTGATCTGGATGGGCCTCCGCGCATGATATTAAATTTTCCCAATGCCTCGATCAGCAGTGATGTGGGAGCATTGAAGGCTGACGGAGAAGGTGTTACCAGTCTGTTTCCTGTCCGGAACAAGGATGGTGTCAGGCTCGAAGTCGGTCTGAGTGAATTGATTGATTATGAAATAGAAGAGTCCGGCAATACGCTGGTTGTTCGTTTTGCCGGCACAGCATCTGAAGAGTCTTCATCTGATGCTGCTGCAATCCTGAAGGATATTGAAGTGCGTGACAGAGGTTCGGTCACCGAGCTTGTACTGCGAGGTGTAAACATGGATGCAAATCATCATGCATTTATGTCGAATCAGAATCAGACCTTGACCCTCGATTTCTGGGGTGCCTCATCGAAATTGCCAAAAGAGTTTTATCAATACTCCACCCAACGCATCAGGGATGTAACTATCGGTGAGACGGAAGGGCGGGTAAGGCTGGTGGTTGGCCTGCTTCCCGGAGGAGAGATGAATCAGCAGATTGATGCTGAACCGGGTCAGATGATTGTACGCTTTGGCAAGGTGCTCGCGGAACGAAAGGCATCATCGGTGGTGGTTGAAAGTGTGGATTTCCAGCCCGATGATCGCATTGCACATATTATGGTTCGCACCGATGTGGTGAATCCTGTTGTGAATATTACCGAGAAAGACGGCAATGTGGTTGTTGAGCTGAAAAAAGCGCATCTGGCGGCTGGTCAGGAGCGCTCACAGGATGTGCGGGCATTTCCGGGACCGGTCAGGCAGATTGATAGCTATGTCGTTGACGATACGGTCCGTATTGTCGCCCGGCTTCGCGACAAGGTTGATGTGACGTCATTCCAGCAGGGTAATGTGTTTACCGTTAATCTGGAGCCGGAAGATCTCCATCTGGCAAGAATCGGAAGTGAGGATAAGGATGAGTTCGCCTATTCGGGGCAGAAAGTCACCTTTGATTTCAAGGATATTGATATCCGTAATGCGCTGAAGTTGATATCGGAGATGAGTGATCTGAACATCATCATGTCTGACGATGTTTCCGGCACACTGACGATGCGTCTGGTTGATGTTCCATGGGATCAGGCGCTTGATCTGATATTATCTGCACGAGGGCTCGGCCATGAAAAAATAGGAAATGTGATGCGTATTGCGCCGGTTGAGGTGCTGCGTGCCGAGTATGAGTCGAAGCTGCAGGCCCGTAGAGGATCGGAGCAACTGGAGCCGCTTGTAACAGAATTTATCACCCTCAATTTTACCAAGGTTGATGATGTGAAAAAGATGCTGGAGGGGGCATCGGCGAATACAACAAAAGGAGGGACAACTCCTTCTGCCGATCAAACTGATTCAACTTCACCTGAGGTTACTGTAGGAATTCTCTCCCCGCGTGGAAGCTTTCTGATTGATGAGCGCACCAATACGCTGATTATCAAAGATACACAGGCATCCATTAACAGTGTGAAACGTTTGATAGCGACCATTGACAAGCCCGTTCAGCAGGTGCTGATTGAAGGGCGGATTGTTGAAGCAACTGATAATTTCCAGCGCGATATTGGTGTGCGCTGGGGCGGCTTGTATAATGCGACAACGACTAAGAACTTTCCAAATACGATATCAGTCGGAGCTGCGGGTGGTGCAGGTGCTGCAAATGGCATGCTGGTGGATCTGCCCGCAGCGGTGGGTGCAGGAGCGGGTGGAGCCATTGGCCTCTCTTTAGGCTCCTTTAGTAATATTCTTAACCTGGATTTGGAGCTTTCGGCTGCAGAAGCGGATGATGAAGTGAAAATTATTTCCAATCCAAGGGTTGTGACCACAAATCTTAAACCGGCTTTTATCAAACAGGGTGTGAAAGTTGGTATTGTTACACCCGGAACCGCCAATTCGCCGCCAACAACGCAGCTGGTTGATGCGTTGCTTGAGTTGACGGTTACACCACAAATTACGGCAAATGACGGTGTTATTATGGATATCACAGTTACCAAGAATACACCGACCATTTTTAACAGTCTGACAGGCATCGACTCGAAAGAGATCAAGACCAATATCTATATGAAAAATGGTGAAACGGTGGTGATTGGCGGCGTTTATACACGTGATACAGCAAGTAATACTTCTGCTGTTCCGGGATTTTCAAAGATACCTGTTTTGGGTTGGCTGTTTAAGAAGAAACTGAAGCGGGATAACAAGACAGAACTGCTGATTTTCATTACCCCGAAAATTATGCATACAGTCGGCGCTAATACCGCCGGAAAAAGTAGTTGATATTGCGAGGGATTGATATGAAATCTTTTCAATTCATAAAATGGCTGTTTGCCTTGGTTGTATGTTTAGGCCTGGTTTCCTGTGGAAACGCCCCGACGGGTGTGACTACCCCTGCTACATCAACGACGCCAACGACACCAACAAGTTCCCCGACTCAAGTGGTGCTTTCTGCTATTCCTACAAGTGTTCAAAGTGATAATTCAGATACATCAACGATAACGGCAACGGTACTTGATGCTGGCAATGCAGCGGTTGCGAATGCGACGGTTCTTTTCAGTGCAAGCGGAGGAGTGCTTGGCGCTGCTTCTGTCGTATCAGATGCGAATGGTGCGGCTACAGTAACATTTTCAGCAGGTGTGGATCAGGTTAATCAGGTTGTAACCATTACAGCGACATTGGCGGGTGTGACACCAGCGGTATCAGCACAGATTCCTGTCCGGATTGTCGGATCGACCGTAGCATTGACAACAGTCAATACAAACATTACGGACAATGGTTCGATTACGGATACTTTGACTGTTACTGTCAAGGATGCGGGCAATAATCCTATTAACAATACTCCTGTTACTTTTTCCCAGACGGGAACAGGGGCGGTAACAATTACACCATTATCAGCAACCACGGATTCTAATGGTCAGGTTACGGCAACAATTACGGGTGTAACCGCAGGTAATGTTACCGTGACGGTGGATGCGGCAGGTGCAACAGCCTCTCAAGCTTATAACGTAGCTACAACCGGAACGGCCTTTGGGATCACCGCTCCAGTGACAGATCCGTATGCTTTGTCTGCAGCTACACCGTTAACCGTAACGGTGAATGCCCCGGGTGTGACAACGGTAACATTTGCGACATCAATGGGATTATGGAATGGAGTAAGTTCGGTGCTTGATGTGGCTGTTACGGGTAATAGTGCAACTGCCACATTTACTTCGCCAACAGCAGGAACGGCCACTGTTCAGGTATTTGATAAGGCAAACCCGGCCACCCTGGATACGATGACGATCGCGGTTTCCCAGCAGGCTTCGGCAGCAGCGCAAATAGCCTTGCAGTCAAATGTCAATGTTGTAGCGCCGAGTACCGGGGGGGTAGTAAATATTGCGACACTGACAGCTACAGTCCGGGATGCCAGCGGGCAGGTGGTTGGCGGAGCCCCGGTTTACTTTACGATTCCTTCACCGACCGGTGGCGGTGAATTTGTCTCTCCGGTCATTGCTTTTACTGATTCATTAGGTAAGGCACAGACAACATTTACATCCGGTTCAATTGGCTCGGGTGCTCAGGGTGTAGACATTTATGCCAATGTTTTAAGTCCGCCTGTCGGACCGGCTATCAGTAATATTGTTATTGGCGGAACAGCCGGTTCTGTTGTCATTGGTCGCGGCACAACCATTCAGGACCTGAATAACTCGACAGCCTATGGACTGCCAATGTCGGTTCTGGTCGCCGATAGTAACGGAAATCCTGTTGCCAATGCGGTGGTGTCACTCAAGGTGTGGCCAAAATTCTATCACTTTGGTTTTTGGTACTCCCAATCAGCAAATAGTGATTGTGTTCCAATACATCATCCAACTTCTGCGGGCGTTACTGCTGTTCCTAATGAGGACTTGAACAGAAACACGTTGCTTGATCCTGGTGAGGATTTGTCATTAGCTGTGAGCAGTCTTGCGGTAAGCTTTGATTCATATGGAAATATTATTGCAGTTCCCGGTGCACCATATACAACGCTGGCAAATGATGCAGCATTGACACCAGGAATTTCGGCAGGGGGCACTGTACCTGCAACGGTTACAACCGATGCAAACGGTGTGGCAACATTCGATCTGATCTATCTGAAATCTGAGGCCGCATGGATTACGGATGAAATTACTGCTTCGACGCAGGTGCTCGGTACCGAAACGACCGGTAAAATCGAATTTACCCTGGGTTATTCAGCGTCAGATGCAAGCGCATGTCTGTTGTCTGCCTCTCCGTTTAATGAGAGCACCTGGCCGGATTGATTGTTGTATTGATTGGCCCGATGGGGGCAGGGAAATCGACAATCGGGAAGCCTCTGGCTTCCCGATTGCGTCTGCCGTTTATAGACTTGGATGAAGCCATTGTTAAAAGGGCCGGAAAGCCGATTCCACAAATCTTTGAAGAGGATGGAGAGTCTGCTTTCCGGAGTCTTGAGAGTGAAATGGTTGCGGCATTATTGAACGGTCCTGAACCTAAAATCATTGCCACAGGCGGTGGAGCAGTGCTTAGGGAATCAAATCGTCAGTGGATGAAAGCAGCAGGCCCGGTGATCTGGCTGGATGCGTTACCGGAAGTATTGGCAAAACGGACGGCAAATGATCCGAATCGTCCACTGTTGAAGGGAGACGATCCCTTACAGAAAGCACGAGAACTGGATATGCAGCGCAGACCGCTCTATGAGGCATGCAGTGATTTCAGGGTTGATACTGCATCCATGAGTGTGGAAGAAGCAGTGGAAGCAATTGGCCACTTTCTGTCAGAGTATGGCGATGAGTAATATGTACAACTACCGGGTCGAATTG
The DNA here is from genome assembly GCA_964559845.1 of uncultured Zetaproteobacteria bacterium. Lineage (GTDB taxonomy): Bacteria > Pseudomonadota > Zetaproteobacteria > Mariprofundales > Mariprofundaceae > WSZY01. The sequence goes on from CAZLJF010000011.1 coordinate 43,790, forward strand.
GGGCCCCGCTCTTATGATATTCATATTGAATCCGGCTGCCTGCCATCCATTGGTGCGGCGGTCGTTGACCTGTTTGGGGCACCATCCCGTTGCCTGATTGTCACCAACGAGGTGGTTGCACCGCTCTATCTGGAAACGGTAAAGAAGAGTCTGGAAGCATCCGGCTGGGATGTTGATGCATGCATCTTACCCGATGGTGAAAAATTCAAGAACATCGAAACATGGATGCAGGTGATGGATAGTCTGATGGCATCCAAGCTTTCAAGAAGTGAACCGATTATCGCGCTGGGCGGCGGCGTTGTTGGGGATATGAGCGGTTTCGCAGCATCATGTTACCGGCGCGGTATTCCCTTTATCCAGATACCGACGACACTGCTGGCGCAGGTGGATTCAAGCGTCGGTGGCAAGACGGCCATCAATCACCCGCACGGAAAAAACATGATCGGCGCCTTCTATCAGCCGAAACTTGTCTGGATTGATCCGGATGTACTGAAAACACTGGAAGTGCGCGAACTGCGTGCCGGCATTGCCGAGCTGATTAAATATGGATTGATCCGGGATGAAGGCTTCTTTGAGTATCTGGAAAACCACGTTGATGCACTGCTGGCACTTGCCCCCGAGGTCGTATCACAAGTCATCCTTACCTCCTGCCGCCACAAGGCGGAAGTGGTGATGGCGGATGAGACCGAGCAGGGTCTGCGGGCGCTATTGAACCTCGGCCATACCTTTGGTCATGCCATTGAGTCGATGACCCGTTACAGCGAGTATCTGCATGGTGAGGCCATTGCGCTGGGAACGCTGATGGCTGCCCGTCTGTCCCATATGCTTGGCCATAGTCCGGAGAATCTTGAGCCGCGTATCAGACGGCTTTATGGGGCCACGGGTTTGCCGACTGTGATGCCTCAGTTTTCATCCGACCAGTGGCTGGATGCGATGGGGCATGATAAAAAGAATATCGGCAGCAGAATCCGTTATATTCTATTGCGAGGGATTGGCAGTGCCTTTATTGCCGAGGATGTGCCCGATGAAGAGATTTGCAGGCTGGTAGAGTTGTTCCAGTAATAAAAAAGCGGCCTGTTTCCGGGCCGCTCCACTGGTTTTACAAAGTAACGTTATTCGTCGCCCAGCATGCCGAACATGGCGAGCAGATTCTGGAACAGCAGGAATACATCAAGATAGAGCGTCAGTGCCGCAGAGATATACTCATTATTGGGATAATCACGCAGAATATTTGAAGTATCGTAGAGGATGAAGGCTGAAAAGAGTAATACACCCATGCCGCTGACAGCCAGCTGAATGGTTCCGGACTCAAAGAAGAAGTAGTTGGAAAGACTCAATACGATCAATGCAACCAGGCCGATCCAGACAAAACCTTTCAGGAACGAGAAATCTTTGCGGGAGTAGAAGACGTAGCCAGTAAGCGCAACAAACGAAACGGCGGCGGTCATAAAGGCCTGTGTTACCAGCATGCCGGATTTGGCAGATACGATACTGACCAGCGGTGCGATGGCCATGCCGGTCAGGGCGCCAAAGCCGAGCAGTGTGGCAAAGTTAATGCCGGCCATGTGGCGAGTCGCCTGCACGACGAAGATGCCGCCGATCATGGCGAAGAGCATCATAAACGGATGTTCATATGGAAACGAAACTCCCATGGAGAGATAGGCGCCGATACTTCCCGATGCAATACAGAGGGCAAGCATGCCATAGGTTTTTCCCAGGAATGCGATCCGTGCATCAGTCTGAATGACGGAAGTTGCTACAGGTGATTGCATAAAAGACCTCTCAATTGATTTGTTAAATAAGCCTCTGAAAAAGAGAACCTAAACAAGTATGTGAATTTGCCCGCTCTGCAACGATGCGTCAAGGCAGGTGATGCTTGTCGGGATGTATGACTTCAGCATCAATAATGGTTTCACCACTTTTGCCCTGTCTTGACAGCCGGATAGAAATAAGCCGCTGCCCCAGCCAGTTCCGCGTTATCGGTGCCAGGAGCAGGAAGCCAATGAGGTCGGTAATAAAACCGGGGATAAACAGCAGCACACCCGATATGGCAATCATGATTCCGTGCAGCATTTGCTCGGCGGGGGGATGGCCCCGCTCCATCAGTTCTCTGGCCTGAAGAAGCGTGCGCATACCCTGATGACGGACAAGTATGCCACCCAGGGCTGCAGTCAACAGACACAGGGCAATGGTGGAAAGGCCACCAATTCCGGATCCTACCTCAATCAGCAGATAGAGCTCGGCCAGCGGCAGAAGAATAAAAAGAGCAAACACAAGTTTAAGCATGACGAATATATGGGTCCTGTCCGGAAGAATTACAAGGCCTGGCGTCAATATGAGACAAATCAACGCAGGTGTTTTTTACACTATGATATGAAACATCTTATCACGGGGTGGGAAAAAGTCCATGTGCGTTATGTTGATGGCAGGCAGAGGCTTGCCAGCGTTATTATCCCTGCCTGCATGGCCCGCTCATCAATATCAAAACAGGCATGGTGCAGCGGATAGCGCGTGGCAGGTCCGCTGCCGGTGCCGAGGCGCATCAGGCAGCCGGGAATATGTTGTAAAAATTCCGCAAAATCTTCACCACCCATCGAAGGTTGGTCAATATCAACCACCGGGATATCGGGCGCATAACTGTTCAGTGCCTGGCGAACCTCTTCAATGCTGCCGGGGTCATTTTCCAGTACAGGGGTGGCATGCCGCATTCGGAAGCTGGCCGTTGCCCCCCATGTCTCGGCCGTATGGCGGATAATGTGATCCATGCGGATTCTGATCTCTTCATGGGCTGCCGTGTTGAGGCTGCGTACCGTGCCCGAGAAACATACTTTGTCAGGCATGACATTGGCGGCATGGCCGGCCTTGATCTGAGCAATGGTCAGTACTGCCGGATGCATCGGATCTACTCTGCGGCCGATGATATGGTGCAGCGCCTGAATGATATGGCTGGCAATCAGGATAACGTCAATGCATTCATGCGGCCGGGCGGCATGCCCGCCGTGGCCTGTGACTTCAACTTCAAACATATCGGCAGCGGCACACATCGCCCCGCCCTTCAGGCCGATACTCCCTGCCGGCAGGTAGGGATAAACATGCAGGGCATAAGCCCGGCGGGCCCGCAGGCCATCCAGCACACCGGCTTTCAGCATCGCTGCCGCACCCTCGGTGGTCTCCTCGGCAGGCTGAAAAACAGCGGCAACACTGTATGGCAGTTCGATCTCAAGTCTTGACAGCAGCATCATGGTGCCGAGAAGCATGGCGCTATGGGCATCATGGCCGCAGGCATGGGAGATGCCCTCCACGCTGGATGCATAGTCGCACCCCTTGGCATCCTGAATGGGAAGTGCATCCGTATCGGCGCGCAGCAGGATGGTTTCGGCATTTCCGGAAGATGGCCGTTTGTCGGGCGAGAGTGTGGCAAGAATGCCGTGACCAGCGATATGTTCTCGGACATTGCAACCCAGTTGTTTGCACTGCCGGGCAATGAATGCAGCCGTGTTTTTCTCCTTACCTGACAGTTCGGGGTGTTGATGGAGATGTCTGCGTATGGCAATGACCTCATGCATGATCTCATCAGCGATACTCCTCAAGCTTTCCGGTGTTATGTGCATGGGCTTAACTCCATCCATCCTGTTGGCGCATGAGTCCAACGACTTTTTCCAGTTCGCCGGTCTGCTGAAACAGTCTGCGCTGACGTGTTGCGCCATCGCCGTAGCGTTGCCACTGCTGCATTTGTGTCTGTATCAGGGCCAGGTCTTTACTGTCAGCACCATGATCGGCGAGCCAGTGCAGGCGTTTCTCAAGCCAGGTAAGCAGTGGAGACATTTCTTCACTGACAGGGTCAATAATTTCAGTCTGCATGCCGTAGCGACAGGCGCGCCAGCGATTTTCCCTGACCAGTGAGGGGTGGACCTTTTTTGCAGGCTTACTCTGCATGGCAGCTATGGCTTCAGAGCGGACATAGGCGATGTAGGCAGCCGTATCGTCTTTGCTGCCCGGCATATCTCCGATTCTGATTTCCAGCGTACCGAAATCAGGATGCGGGCGCATCTCCCACCAGATATCACGGACGGAATCGATGCTGCCGGTAGCCATCAGGCGTCCGGCACAGTGCTCAAAATCCTGCCAGTCCTGAAAGTAGAATGGCATGCCTCCCTGACTCAGGCCTTCGAATATTTTTATGCGGGTTGACGAGAGGCCGGTATTATCCCCCTGCCAGAAGGGTGAGTTAGCGGATATGGCAAGGAACAGGGGAGAGATGGGCAGTAGCTGGTTCATCACGTGAATACAGGTGTCACCATCGGGCATGCCGATATGCACATGAATGCCAAAAATATTGAAGCGGAGCGCCATCCACTGTAACCGTTGAAGCAGCTTGTGATAACGGGGATCATCGGAAATATGCTGATCCTGCCAGCGGGAGAAGGGGTGTGTACCTGAACTCAGCAGTGCGCCCTGCATGCCGGAGAGGTGATGCAGCACCTCCCTGTGTAGTCTGGATAGTTCCTCCATACATGCGCGTGTTTCAAAATGGATATCCGTATTGATCTCAATGGTGGAGGTGAAGAACTCCTGCTTGATTCTTGGCGTACAGGGGATTTTCTGCAGAAGCTCAGGGGCGACCGGGATCTGTTTGCCGCTTTTGGCATCAACGGTGATCCACTCCATCTCGACACCGGTTGATCCGGGTGGCGATGTTGTGAATGGGATACGGTTTATCTGTTTGGTTGCCATCATAGGCTAGTATAGCGGGATCTGTTTGCAGTGTGGGGTTGAAACAAACGGGCAACTGCTTATCACGAAGCAGACGAAGAAGTTTCAAAGATAGGGAGCAAAGCTCTTGGTTGCTGCCATGCCTGCAAAAGCGGTTTCAGTTGCGTCGAAGTTGGCACGCCTTACTGCGGCACAGTAGCAATGTTGCATTTCTCTATGCTTTATGCGGTGAAGCTGTTCTGAATAGTGGCGCAAGTGGAAGCCTGGGATGGCCTGAATTTTCAGAGTGTCCTTTGATGTTTCAGCCATGCATCCAGAGCCTGTTGCATGCGGTTTGCCCGTTCATGCCTGCCAAGTTGATGCAGCATATCAATGAGTCGCCTGCGTGTTTCCGCATTCGGCTTTATCGCCAGGCTTTTTTGATAACTCTCCACGGCAAGGTCCTGTTTTTTGCTGCGTGCCTGAATGTCACCCAGAATGGTAAGGCATGTCGAACATTTCGGCTGGAGCCGGATGGCGCGCCGGGCATGTTTCAGTGCCTCTTCATATCTGTTCCTGCCAGCCAGAAAGCGGGCGTAACGAATATGGGCAAAACCATTAAGCGGGTCGGCCCGAAGTGCACGTTTGTACCATCTGTCGGCACTGTCGATATGTCCGGCCCTCTCTTCCAGGTCGGCCAGCAGGTAAAAGGGGGTTGCTTCGTTTCTGAAGCGTTTGGCGGCTTTTTCAAGCAGAGTTCTTGCCTGAGCAATATCTCCACTGGCGGCATAAATAGCGGCGAGGTTGACGAAGGTGGGAAGATGCCACCCCTGTGCGATGTTCTTTTTATAGAGCTCCAGCGCTTGATCATGGTGACCGGCCTGTTGCAACAGAATGGCCAGATTATAACGTGCTTCAAGGTTTTTGGGGTGGACAATAAGTTCAGATTCAAATGCGCGCCTTGCCTCTGTCCACTGTTTGTTTTCAAGGTGCCTGTAGGCCTGCTCCATGAGTGTTGCAGCCGAAACATCTGAAGCAAAGAGAAGAATGGCGAGCAGGCTAGCGGGATGCAGGAGTCGCTCCCATCATTCCTGTGGTGAGCAGCATCTCTTCCATTTTTGCCGCTCTGTCGCGTTTGGATGGAGGAACTTCGGGTTTCTCCTTCATCAGCTTCCATGGATTGCGTCTCAAATCATCCGAAAATGCCTCAAGGTTTTCTGATGCCTTGCGCAGTTCAAACAGCATCCGGTAAAGGTTTTCACGGTTGTCCAGAATAGCAGCGTTGCTGTTCTCAAAGAAATCCTTGCCGGCAGAAATGGTGGATGGCAACTGTTTGCTCACCTTTGAAAGCGCATTCAGTGTTGCCGGCAGTTCTCTGTTTAATGCTCTGCTTGCTTCATTCAGGTTTTGAATAGTCTCACGCAGGTTGCTACGGTTCTCATCCAGGATGGAGGAGAGCTGCTCAATCGCCTGGTTGGTGTTTGCAAGCAGGCTTTTCAGGGATACGCCTCCCTTTTCACTG
>CAZLJF010000012.1:0-49263 GCA_964559845.1 uncultured Zetaproteobacteria bacterium
TTCATGGGCTAATCCTCTCAAGAGTTTTAGCCTCCGACAAACCCGGGGCGATTCATTGCCGCCGATTGACCAATGTATGCGACTATGAACCGAACTCCGGGTATCATATGATTTTACAAGCCGGAACAGGGCGGTAACAGAATAGCCGACTGTGAAGGATTTGAAGAGAGGTATGTGTTGCCACACAGAGCGCACCGGGATAGCCCTCGTTCATTTGTATGTGGCAAGAATCCGGCACAGGGCTGCTGTATGCCCATCTTCTCTGTACGCCCTGTGGTGAAGTTGCTCCGGCAGCTTTGTCCGGAAGGTATGGGAAATCAACGGTAGGTGCTGGTAAATGCCTTGATGAATGAGTCAAACATATCAGCAGGAAGCTCATTGATACCGGCTGCCCCCTTTCTTCCGCCTCCGGTCGGAAATTGCATGCAGAGCGTATCTGCATGCTCTCTGTTGGTCAGAGGTGCGCGTACACTTACACGATAGAACCCCTCTCCTGTCTCTGTCAGCAGTGCATGCGCACGTTCAGGATGGCTGCGTGCCAGTTCGTTGCCAAAGACGCCGGAAACACGCTTGGCCCATGGCCGATCCGGCAGGATGTAAACGGCAGCGGCAGTTTTTTCAATATGAGGTGTTAAGGCTCTGGTCTGTTCAATATCCGCTGCATAGCCGTCGGCCAGTCTCCTGAATTCGGTCGCTTCACGGATAAATATAAACGGGTTGGTATAGGGCTGGATATGACGGTAGAGATCATCCGGTGCAAAATGAAGGTCATCCAGTGTTATGCCGTAACCGTTGTAATTGATACATTCACCCAGATGCCGGAGTTCGCTCAGCTCCTGCTTTGACAACGCCAGTGGCCTGGCTATGTCGTGCGCAGCCTGATGCAGGTTGTCCCCGAAAGCGCCTGCAATGGCCCAGAGGATATGGGCACCATTCAGGTGTTTGTTGACAATCAGGCTGGTACATGTGTTGGCAGAGGTGTCGATATGGGCAGAAAGAGAGGGTGAGTCAGGAATTTCACCGGCAAAGTGATGGTCGAAATAGTCGATATGGATCCCTGCATCCAGAAGCCGGTTGAGCCCCTCCCGGTTTTTATCCAGGGAAATATCAAGTACCGTGATTTGGCTATCCGGATCGGTCCGGACGCGGTCCAGTAGTTTTATATCACGCTTAACGCCGGTAACAAGCCTGGAGTTGCACGGTTGCGCTAATCTCAGTTGCTGCAGCGCGCAGATGCCGTCTGCATCGCCGTTAAAGACATCAATCTGATTCAATACAAGCCTCCTGCTGCCGAATTGGAGGTGGAGACTACATAAGAATGGTGCTTGCTTGCCAGTGAAGATTGTCCGAGTCTTCTTTCCGGACGTATAATGAGATGGAAACCATAAAACTTATTCATGTCAGCTGCGCTGTCCTGACTATTCTCTTCTTTGCCGGCAGGGGCGTTATCATGTTCCGGCACCCCGGGTTTGTCGGCCTGCCCTGGGTGCGAAGAGGTGCGCAGGGTATTGATACGCTACTTTTCTTGAGTGGAGCGGCGCTTGCCTGGGGAACTGGCCAATTGCCTTGGCAGAATGACTGGCTTGCTGCCAAACTGGCTGCACTCCTTGTCTATATTCTGCTTGGCATGGTTGCCTTTCATTGGGCTGAACAGCGAAAGGTGAAGCTTGCTGCATGGCTGGCTGCACTGGGAGTGGTCGCTTTTATTGTTTATATGGCACTTAACCGTTCCATTCCGGTTTTGATGGCTTGACTTCATCGTTTCAGCTTTCACGCTTCGTATCTGATTCATTTACTCGTTAAGGAGATTGACAATGGCACTGGTTGGTTCAATTCACGTTGCTTATGGCACAAAACTGCCGGAATTCTCCCTGCAGGATCCTTTCGGCAACTCTTATCAGAGCAGTGAATTGACCGGAGAAAACGGCCTGTTGGTTGTTGTGACCTGTAATCATTGCCCCTATGCACTGGCAGTCTGGCCGCGCATTATCCGGCTGGCCAAAGAATTTCGTGAGAAGGGCGTCAATACCATTGCCATCAACCCAAATATCCATCCCGACTATCCGGCAGATGCTCCTGATGCGATGAAGGAGAAAATCGAGGAGTGGGGGATTGATTTTCCCTATCTGGTTGATGCCGACCAGGCCGTGGCGAAAGCGCTTGCTGCGCAGTGCACGCCGGATATCTATCTCTATAATGGAGATGGGGCACTCTATTACCATGGTCGTATTGATGATTACTGGAAGGATGAGAGCAGGGTTACAAAGCAGGAGCTCGTTGCTGCAGTGGAGGCAATGGTGGCAGGTGAAGATGCGCCTGCAATTCAACACCCGACTATCGGCTGTTCCATCAAATGGCTGGATGAATCATAGTTGGTCTCCTGCTAAGCTTTTTTCCGAGACTACCGATAGTGATGTCTGGCCTGAATAAAAAATGTGGTTTAAACCCCTGGGAGATCAAGAATGTATTACAGGTTTGTGCTGGCTTTTACCTTTTTCATGTTTGCAAGCAGTAATGGTATTGCTGCCAATATGGAGGCGGGGAAAAAGATTTTTGAGCATAGTTGTGCCTATTGCCATCGGGCGGATTATAATGAGAAGTTTGGTCCGGGTCTTGCCGGCATCACACAGCGCCGTGATACAGCGTGGCTGGACAGGTTCCTGCTAAATCCGGCTGAAATGATTAAAACAGATGAGTATGCCCGGACGCTTAAAGAGAGCAACAGGTACGGCTTAACCATGCCCACTTTGCCGGAGATGCAGGATGCCGGGAAGCGTCAGGATGTGATCGAATACCTGAAGACCATTCAGTAGTCAGTTAGCGATTGTAGAGAGAAGTTGCTTGCGTACCGCATGACTGAGTTCATCGACAGTGAAGGGTTTGTCCAGAATGAAGTCGTGCGAACTTGGCAGGTTTGTGCCGTTTAAGGTGTCGTTCTGGTCATAACCGGTCACATAGATAATGCGGATATCCTTTTTGATTTTGCGAATATGGCGAGCCGCTTCAACACCGCCCATCACAGGCATGACAACGTCCAAAATAGCCAGCTCAATTTTATCACCATGCTGTTTAACCGTTTCGATGGCCTCTTTACCATTATTTGCCTGTAAGACCTGGTAGCCAAGCGCGGTTAGCGTCTCCTTCTGAATTTTTGCAAGGATGGGGTCATCGTCGACCAGAAGAATATGTTCCCCGTTGCCACGAACCGATTCGCGAAGTGTGTCCAGGTACACTTTCTTATCGGTTTCATTGTAAACAGGAAGATAGACATGAAAGGATGTACCTTTACCCGGAGTGCTGTCCACCTCAATGGTGCCGCCATGTCCCTGAATAACACCATAACACATGGCAAGTCCAAGACCTGTGCCTTTGCCGGCCTTCTTGGTTGTGAAAAAAGGCTCAAAAACCTTACTGATCGCACTCTTTTCGATACCGCATCCATTATCGGAAACGGTTAGTTTTGCATAGCTCTTTGCCGTGAGTTCAGGGTGTTTTTTTCTGAATACTTCATTGGCATGAAAGCGGCAGAGATCGACTCTGATAGATGGTGATTCAGACTCTTTAACAGCATCCTGTGCATTGTTCATCAGATTCATCAAAACCTGCTGAATCTGTGTGCCGTTGGCTCTGACCCACATGCCTTCATCCGGAAAGCTGTAGGTGAGCTTGATCTTCGGAGAGATCGGCACACTGGCCAGTTTGTAAGCCTCACCCAGGAAAGGAAGCAGATCAAAGGGCTTGTACTCTACACGATCTTTGCGGGCAAAAGTAAGCAGCTGCCTTATCATGTTGGCAGCGCTGCTGACCAGTTGCTCCATGCTATTGATGTGTTCATGCACTTCCGGGTTGTTATCAACTTTCCGTTTGATCATGAAGAGGTTGGCGTTAATGCCGGAAAGCATATTATTGAAATCATGGGAGATGCCGCCAACCAGTGTTCCAACCGCTTCCATTTTCTGAGCCTGATAGAAGCGCTTTTCGCTCTCTTTCAGTGCTCTGGCAGTATTTTTGTGCTGTTCAATTTCGTTTTTCAGTTTGTCATTGGCTTTTTGCAGTGCGGCAGTCCGGTGCCTGATGTTGTATTGCAGGTTATCCCGAAGCTCCTGAAGCTCCGAGATATTTTTTTCATGACGTACATGCAGCCGTTCAAGCTGCATTTCAAAGATGGCTGCAATGAGTGCGAAGAAGGTAAACATAGCAGGGTAGTAGGTGAGTACCGTGCTGTTATAGGGCAGACTGTATAGTCCCATAAAGTGGGCTGTGATAGAAGCTGACACGATTATGGCGAACGCCATTATCCAGTACCAGGCGACTGGCAGGCCCATGAGCAGAAATGCCAAGAATGGAACGATCAGCGTCCAGATCATGCCGGTACCGGCCAGACCGCCATCAATAAAGAGCGCTGCGGAGACAGCTATGGCGTCGAACATGAGAAGGTTTCTGATAAACGGGAGTTTTTCCGGTCTGCGGATAATGGTGAAACATGGAAGCAGCAGGATTATTCCAAGAATTTCAATGGCAGCCAGCCAGGTATGGCCATACAGGTAGTTAATGACGGAAAAAACAGCGGCTGTCGGAGCGGCAATGAATGCAATCAGTACAATAACCTTGCACTGGAAGTCATCATCCTGTGCTTTGCCGATTGTGTATCCGCTAAAGAGCCTCTTTACCCTGTTTAAACGAAAATCTTTCAACATAGCCCTCACTAAATCCAGGCTTTATTTATTAAAACAGTATAGCAAGTTTTTTGCCGATTTCTTACACCTACCGGATAAACAGCTCAAATGTTTTGCATGCCGGATAACGACTGCATACCCAGAAGAGTACACCTTTATATTTGCCGGACTTGGCTCTTTTAAGAACCATGCGCTCCTTGCACTTCTTGCAGGAGCGGAATGCTTCCATGGAAACGGTCGCTACCATCTCATCCGGTGAAGGACCCTGGCCTTTCAGATAGGGTGTAAGTATTTGCCGGATTTCCGGCATGGAGTAGCTGGTTTTGACCGGCAACCGGAATACCATCACGCCAACCTCCTGTAACAGTTCTGCTGAACGTGTGTCCTTGCGGGAAGCTGCCGCTGCACCAACCTCCTCCAGTTCAATGGCGCATACAACCGCCAGCGTCACCCTGTCACAAAGAATAAAGTCGATATGGCTTTTTGACGCTCTCTTTAGGCGATTTTGGTCCACCCCTTTCTTTACAACCGCGATGTCAGACAGCGACACCTTGGCCATAATGTAATAATCCTTGCCCGCCACGGTGTCCAGTGTATTGAAGCAGGCAAGCTCGGGTTCCGTCAGCAGTGAGGGGATGTCGTTTCGGGATGCCTCCTGAATGGGCAGACTGCTTTTTCTTCTGCGCATCAGTTGGACTATCAGGGCCACAATGACCAGAACAGCCAGTCCAAGGGCAATCAGAGACCAGTCAGATGAGGTGGCTGGTAGATAATTCAGCACTGTTTCCATAAGCACACTCTAGCACGATTCGGAAGAGATGCGATTTGATATTTGTCACAGCTGATGCGCTTCAAACCAGCTTTTTCCCTGACCGATATCTACCGCCAGCGGTACATGCAGCATTACGGCATTTTCCATTGTTTCACGTACAACATGTTTTACCGCTTCGGCCTGTTGTTGCGGACATTCAATTACCAGCTCATCATGAACCTGCAGGATCATGCCGGCATCGGGATATTCATGGAGCAGTCGCTGATGCAGACGGATCATGGCAACCTTGATGATATCGGCTGCCGAGCCCTGCAGCGGCGCGTTGATCGCCGTTCGCTCTGCATAGGCGCGGTGCATGCCGTTTTTGGCATTGATCTCGGGCAGATAGACACGGTGGCCCAGTAGTGTCTCCACATACCCTCTGGTTCTGGCAGTTTCGAGCGTGCGATCCATAAACCGGCGTACCGTCGGATAGCGCTCGAAATAGGCGTCAATAAAAGCCTGTGACTCATTCCGGCCCAGGCCCAGCTGTTTGGAGAGGCCAAAGGCGCTCATGCCATAAAGAATGCCGAAATTGATGATCTTGGCATGGCGGCGCATCTCGCCTGTCACATCTGCAAGCTCAACATTATTCACAGCCGCTGCCGTGGCAGCATGGATATCCTGATCCTCTGCAAAAGCTTTGAGCAGTGCCGTATCCTGTGAGAAATGGGCCATCAGACGCAGTTCGATCTGCGAATAGTCTGCGGCCAGCAGTATGTTTCCTTCCTCGGCAATAAATGCCTTGCGAATCATTCGTCCCTCTTCAGTTCGTATGGGGATGTTCTGCAAATTCGGATCGGATGAAGAGAGTCGTCCTGTGGAAGTGATGGCCTGATTATAGGATGTGTGCACCCGTCCGGTTTCAGGATGGATCAGCTTCTGCAGGGCATCGGTATAGGTGGATTTGAGTTTGGAGAGTTGCCGTACTTCCAGCACAAGGCGCGGCACTTCATACTCATCAGCCAGTTTTTCCAATACCTCCTGGCCTGTCGCCCACTGGCCGGATTTGGTCTTCTTGCCGCCGGGAATCTCCAGCGTATCAAAAAGAAGTTGCCCCAGCTGTTTGGGTGAATGGATATTAAATGCCTGGCCTGCAGCATCATGAATCCTGGCTTCCAGTTCATTGATGCGGGTGCCGAATTCACCGGAGAGTCCGGCCAGCATGGCTTTGTCGATTTTGGCGCCTCTCCACTCCATATCGGCCAGTACGCAGGAGAGGGGAAGCTCGATCTCATCGTGTCGCCTGAGACGCTGTTCGTTGTTCAGTCTCTGTTTCAGATGCCTGGTAAGGCGCAGTGATACTTCCGCATCTTCAGCCGCATAGGGGAGCGCCGCTTCGATCGGAACATGGGCAAAGTTGATCTGTTTGGCGCCTTTGCCAGCCACCTCTTCATAAGTAATACAGTGATGACCGAGGTAATCCTCTGCCACTGTATCCATCTTTGGCGGGTATTTGGCAGGATAGAGGCAATAGGCGAGCAACATGGAGTCGGCTACAATGCCGGAAAGCCTGATGCCTGCACGGCGCAGCACCTGTCTGTCGTATTTCAGGTTGTGGCCGCACTTGGCCTTGCCGGCGTCTTCAAGGATGGGCTTTAATGACTCAAACACGTGCTCCCGATCCAGCTGTTTCGGTGCCGGATCAAGCAGATCGGCTGCACGATGGCCGACCGGCAGATACCAGCCTTCACCGGCTTTGACAGCGAAGGAGAGGCCGACAATCTCTGCATCATGGGTGTTCAGTGATGTGGTTTCGGTATCAATGGCAATCAATTCGGCATGATCAAGTGCTGTCAGCAGTGCTTCGAATGACGCCTCATCATCGACCAGTCGATTGGTACACGAAATGTTCTCTTTTGGCCTGGATGGCACCGGTTCAGGCTGGTTGCCTTGCTCTGGTGTGGCCGCATTCTGTGCGGCATTACCCCCATACTCTTCAATCAGCTTTCTGAACTCCAGTTCGCCAAAAAGCCTTGTCAGTTCCTCACGATTCGGAGCTCTGGTTGCCAGATCGTTTAATTCACAGCCAACCGGGGCATTATGATCAAGTGCAACCAGCCGGTAGGAGAGGCGGGCGTCGTCGGCAAACTCAATCAGGTTCTCACGTCGCTTTTTCTGTTTGATTTCACCGGCATGGGCGAGCACACCTTCAAGGTCGCCGTACTCCTGCAGCAGTTGCACGGCAGTTTTTGGGCCTATGCCGGGCACACCGGGAATATTATCGGCGGAATCTCCGGCCAGTGCCAGAAGATCGTGGATATGTGTCGGTTCCACACCCCACTTCTCCTTGACTGCTGCAGGGTCATATTCAATATCCTTCATCGTATCGAGCAAACGGATATGGCTGTTGACCAGCTGCATCAGATCCTTGTCGGTGGAAACAATGGTAACATCCCATCCTTCTTTTTCAGCCTGTTTTGCCAAAGTTGCAATCACATCATCGGCTTCAAAGTTTTCGATGCAGATCAGCGGCAGATTGAATGCCTCTGTTACCTCCAGTACTTTTGGCCATTGAGCGGCAAGCTCCTCCGGCATCGGTGGCCGATGTGCCTTGTATTCCGGATAGATGTCATTACGGAATGTACCGCCCTTGGGGTCAAAGGCGACGGCTACATGGGTGGGCGCAAGCCTGCCCAACACGCTTCTGAGCATCTGCACATAGCCGAATACGGCATTGGTGGGCTCGCCCCTGCTGTTGGAGAGATGACGAACGGCATGGAATGCCCGGAATACATAATTTGGCCCGTCAATAAGAACTAAGTGAGACATGAAAACCCCTGATTAGAGATGAGGCGAGCATGCCTCAGAAGCCGGAGGGCGGCAATGAGTGTTCAGATACCAGGAGTCCGGATAACTCCCATCACGATACCAAGAATCTGAATCTCTTCATTTTTCAGATAGATCGGATTCAGTCTCGGATTGGCAGGTTGCAGGCGCACCCCCTCTTTTTCGATGTAGAACTTTTTCAGTGTGACGCTTTCGCCATTGATCATGGCAACAACGGACTGGCCGTTTTCAGCCGTGGCGCGTTTCTCCACCACGATAATGTCGCCATCTTCGATATGGTCATCAATCATGGAATTGCCGCGCACCCGAAGGGCATAGGTGTCCTTTCGAACCATATTGGCAGGAACGGATATGCGTTCCTGATGTTCAAAAATATCAACAGGCTGTCCGGCGGCAACCCAGCCAAGCAGAGGAACTTCAACCATGTCGGCAGCCTCAACAGGCAATACGTCGGCAGTTTCCGGCCACACAGGACGGTCTTTTTTTGGAATCAGGTACTTAACATCAGACATGGGCATCTCCCTTTGGGGCCAGGTTAAACGGAATGGTTCATATTAAACAGGAAAACGGTGCTATCAACGGCTGAATACCCACTCATTATCGCAAGAAAGGGCCGGGTTGTAACTATAATCCTCAAGGTCAAACTCCTTGATCGCTTCAGGATCGCTGATCCGGTTGTCAATGATATATCGGCACATCACTCCTCTCGCCTTTTTGGCAGAAAAACTGATGATTTTGTAGTCATCGCCACGCTTCTCCTTGAAGACGGGGGTAATGATGTCGGCAGTGAGTTTCTGCTTCTTGATTGCTTTGAAGTATTCGTTGGAGGCAAGGTTGATGAGGATGTTGTCACCCTGTTCTTTCAGAGCGCCGTTTAATTTCTCTGTGATGGCTGGGCCCCAGAAGGCATAGAGGTTGTTACCATCCGGGTTGGCAAGCCTTGTACCCATCTCAAGACGATAGGGCTGCATCAGGTCAAGCGGGCGAAGCAGAGCGTAGAGCCCTGACAGTATACGCAACTGTTTTTGTGCAAAAGCAATGCCGTCCTTGTCCAGCGTTTCCGCATTCAGACCGGTATAGACATCGCCCTTGAAAGCAAACAGTGCCTGTTTGGCATTCTCAGTGGTAAACGGCCTGTGCCATGTTCTGAACCGTTCCACATTCAGATCGGCCAGTTTTATGCTGATGCCCATAAGCTTTGCAATCTCAAAACTTTTTTTCAGTTTAAGAATGTCGATAAGTTGCCCGGATCTGTCCAGCAGATCGGGCATGGTAAATTCGGATGTTGGTGCAGGTTGCTCAAAATCCAGTGTTTTGGCGGGAGAGATGATCATCAACATACGGGGATTCTACGGCCTCTTGATTTGTGATGACAAGCTTGCCATGCTCGACACATGGTGGATGAGGAACAGTCTAAACAAGATCAGCAGTGGATGAAGCGGGCCATCCGGCTTGCCAGGAAGGGGATCGGTACGACGCATCCAAATCCGCGTGTTGGCGCCGTGGTGGTGAAAAACGGTGTGGTTGTCGGCGAAGGCTGGCATGAGCGGGCTGGTGGGGCGCATGCAGAGATTCATGCCTTGGAAAAGGCGGGGCATCGGGCCCGTGGCGGTACACTCTATGTGACCCTTGAACCATGTGCCTCCAAAGGCAAAACACCGCCCTGCACGGATGCCATCCTGAGGGCGGGTATCTGGCGTGTGGTGTTTGCCTCATCCGATCCGAATCCGAAAATGGCTGGTGGCGGGGAGTTACTGGCAGCCCACAACGTGGAAGTGACAGGTGGCGTACTGGCTGAAGATGCGGACAGTCTGAATGGCCCGTTTTTCCACTATATCAAAACCGGCAGACCCTATATTACGGCGAAAGCTGCCATATCGCTGGATGGAAAGCTTGCAACCTACCGGCATGACTCGCAGTGGATTAGTGGCGAGAAATCACGTAAGCATGCGCATGGCTTAAGGGCGGAAGCGGATGCCATTATCATTGGATCAGGTACGCTCACGCAGGATAATCCGTCGCTAACGGTGCGTGATGCCAGGGTGAAGGGAGATCACCCCATGCGTGTTGTCATTGGCATGCAGACGCCAAACTTTTTTCCTGATTGTAAATTGCTTGATGGCGCGGCACCTACCCGTTTTTATGTCAGAATGATCAATGAAGAGACAGCCAAATGGCGGGATGCCGGCGTCCAGATCGGACGTGCGCCGAACCTGATCACCATCCTGAAGCATCTGGCGCAGGATGGGTGTCTGAATATTCTGCTTGAAGGCGGAGGCGAGCTTCATGCCTCGTTTTTTGAGGCTCAATTGACAGATGAACTGGTACTCTATCAGGCGCCGATACTGATTGGCGGCAGTGATGCGGTAAACCTGTGGCATGGAAGGGGTGTTGATCAGGTTGGTCGGGCATTGCGTCTGGATGCAATCCGGCGCCGCAAACTGGGGGAGGACCAGATGATCCGGGGCAAGGTTATTTATCCGGACTGATTTCCAGTCGCTGCTATATCGCTTGCCACTGCTTCTCCCTTCTCTCGGCTGGGTGGCGGGGCTGGCTATTGCCAGGGTGAACGCCATCTCGTTTGAGCTTGCAGCCCTGCTGGCACTACTATCTGTCGTTATCCTGATTCTGCTGCGCTCTGATCGCATGGTCAGAACCGTCTTGTTGGCAATGCTTGTCGGCATGGGCTGGGGCAGTGCGGCACTATTCCGGGATGCCTGTCGGGTGGCTGTGGATGAGAGTTGGCTTGCTGGCAGGCAGCAGATTGTGGCTGAAGTCGAGAAGGTTGATACTACAGCCACATATTCACGTCTGCGGCTGATTGATGTTGTGCGTGGTGATGGCGTCCGGCTGGCAGGCAAGATGGATGTCTATCTCTACGGTAAGGATCGGCAATTGTCTGTTTCAGCCGGTTATCTGGTTCAGGCATCCGTGAAGTTGCACCTGCCGCGTAACAGACTCAATCCCGGCGCCTTTGACTATCGGGCTTACTGTTTTGACCGCCATATTGCCCTGGTGGGGAGTGCAAGCAGTGTTGTTGTCATCAGCAGTGAAACATCGCTGCTTGAGCAGGCAAGGCAGCGCATTGTTGCAGGTCTTCCCGATCATGGTTCGGGAGTTATCAAGGCCATACTGCTGGCGGATCGAAACGATATTCCCGTTAGCGTTCAGGACTCCTTTGCAGCGGCAGGTGCAGCACACCTGTTGGCTATTTCAGGGCTGCATGTCGGCATGGTGGCAGGCTGGGGATTTGTGATTGTCTGGTGGCTGTTGACCCGTAGGGAAGCATGGATTGTCCGCCTGCCTGTACGAAAGGTTGCACTTTCTGTCGGGCTTCTGATGGCTGTGGTGTATGCCGCGATGGCCGGCTGGCCGGTTACAGCCCAGCGCTCCGTGGCGATGATGGCTGCAGCCATTCTTGCCTGGTGGTTGCGTAGCCGTGCCGAGCCCATCAATACGATGCTTGCGGCCCTGATGCTGCTGTTGCTGTTTGATCCGGCCGCGGTTGTATCGATCTCTCTCTGGCTCTCCTTCGTAGCGGTTGCGGCGCTGCTTGTCCGGGCAGGTAGAGGGCATGCTGCTACAGAGAGGAGCGTGCTGTCATCTGCATGGAAATGGGCCGGTAACCTCTTCCGGGTCGGCATGGTGGCAACATTGGCTACCCTGCCTGTTATTGCGGACATATTCGGCAGGATTCCGACCTACTCACTTGTGGCAAACCTGCTGCTTGTGCCTCTCTATACTCTGTATGTACTGCCGCTCTCAATACTGGGTGAAATATCAGCCATAGCCGGCGCCGGGGATGTTGCCCGGTGGCTGTTCGACGTTGCGGCAACAGGCATTGCTTATGGAAACAGCTTTCTGGCAACCTTGAAAGGCTGGCCGGCAGGAAATCTCTGGATTCCCGATGTGCCTCTATATGCCGGGCTTTTGTATGGCGCGGGTATTATGGTATCCGCACTCTTTCTGGTGCGGGGAGAGTATGTCCGGCTTCTGTTGTGCAGCCTCTTTTCGCTTTTTATCTATCTGGCAATAGCAATACCGGAACATGAACCTGAAAGTACGCAACTGACTGTCTGGGATGTAGGGCAGGGGGCTTCCGCAACACTTGCCATGCCTGATGGCAGGCTGATGGTGATCGATGTGCCGGGCAGGTATGGAAGCCGTTATAATGGCGGAACAGTCATTGCGGCAGGGTTGAGAACCCTGGGTTTGGTTCATGCCGATGTATTGGTGCTCTCCCATGCCCAGTCCGACCATGCCGGAGGCGCCGGACGTCTGCTGGATCACCTTCGTGACATTGGAGAGGTGTGGCTGGCAGATGTTCCTGCAAACCGCCGTTATCGACCGATGCATGAGGTGATTGCGCGAGTGATAAAGCGGGGCGGTGCGGTCCGCTGGCTTAAGCAGGGGGAGAGGCTGGCATTTGGTGATGCGGAGGTGGAGGTGTTGTGGCCGCCTGAGGGATTTGACCCGATCAATAGTAATGATGCCTCCCTGGTGCTCTCCTTGCGCCTGCCATCAGGGGAAAGGCTTCTGTTTCCTGCCGATATTGAGAGAGCAGGTGAGGCGGAAATGGTGCGGCAGGGCGTGGTTCGTCATGATCTCATGCTGATTCCTCATCATGGCAGCCGGACATCAAGCAGCCGGATATGGATTGATCGCATCCGCCCGACTGTCGCGATTGCCCAGAGTGGCTTCGGAAACCGCTATGGCTTTCCAAAAGCGGATGTGATGCAGCGATATCGGGAACGGGGTTCACAACTGTTTGACAGCAAGCATGGCGCGATAATGATCCGTTTCGATACCACTGAACATGGTATGGAAATTGAGCAATACCGGCCCGACATTAAAGGAAAACGCGAAACTGCATTGCAGTGGTGGCAACGGGCTCTATAATCCCGGCATCTTTCCAGCGGGGGTGACTAGTGTACGAGTTTATCGTTCAGGGCGGCATGGTGATGTATATTCTGCTGGGCTCTTCTGTTTTGGCACTGACTATTGTTTTTGAACGTAGCTGGAGCCTCCGGCGTTCCGTTGTGCTTCCGGCTGAGAACATTGCACAAATTGCAGCTGCAGTTCGAGAGGGTAATGTCGATTCGGCGGTTAAGCTGTGCAGTGACAACAATACGGCAATGAGCCGGATTCTATGGGTTGCCCTTAAGAATCGCGGTGTCAAACGCGCCGTAATGAAAGAGATTCTGGAAGAGGTCGGGCGTCAGGAGGTTGCACATCTGGAACGTTATATCGGTGTGCTGGGCGTCATTGCAGCTGTTTCTCCTCTGCTGGGGTTGCTGGGAACCGTGATCGGCATGATCGAAGTATTTCAGGTTATCTCGATTGAAGGTGTTGGCAAGGCAGATATTCTGGCTGGCGGTATATCCAAGGCACTGAATACTACTGCGGCCGGCCTTTCAGTGGCGATTCCCGCACTGGTTGCCTACCGGATTTTTGAATCGCGTGTAAACCGTTTTGTCATTGAGATCGAACAGCATGCACTTCACTTTGTGGAGTTGTTGAAAGGCGAGCGTGAATGAAGCTTCGCGATAAAAAGAAGGTTGACTATCTCGTGGATATCACGCCGCTGGTTGATGTTGTTTTTCTGATGCTGATCTTTTTTATGGTCTCTACCAGCTTTAAGGTGGCGAGCAGTATCAAGCTCGAGCTGCCACCGAGCCAGTCCAGAGTGCAGCAGACCGAACAGAAAGAGGTGGTGATCAGTGTGGATGGTGTCGGTCAGCTCTATGTCCAGGATGAACCGGTGAAGGATGGCGATCTTCGCAGGCGTGTGCTTAATGTCACCAAGGGTGATCCCAACATGCGTGTTGTGCTTCGTGCCGATGCCAATGCACGCCACCGCCGGGTGGTTTATGTTTTGGATACCGTCAGGGCGTTGGGCATGGGCAAGGTTGGTATTGCAACGACAACTGCAACAGGCAGAGAGTCCGAATAGTCGTGCGTATTGTACAGAAGTTTGGCGGCACATCGGTTGGCAGCCTGGAAAGAATCCGTAACACAGCCGATATTGTAGAAGCTGCTGTAAAAGAGGGTGATGAGATCAGCGTGGTCGTCTCTGCCATGAGTGGCGAGACCAATCGTCTGATCGGCATGGCCTGCGAGATGGATGAACATGCCCATCCCCGTGAAGTGGATGCGCTTATTGCAACGGGCGAGCAGGTGACGGCCGCACTGCTTGCCATCGAGTTGCGACGCCGTGGTATTACAGCGTACTCATTTAATGGGGCTCAGGCCGGCTTTCAGACCAGCGGCAGTCATGCCAGAGCCCGTATCAGTAATATCGAAAGTCGGCATCTGGTAGAGCATCTTGAGCGGGGTGAAGTGCCTGTTGTGACCGGTTTTCAGGGCGTGGATGAGTCAGGCAATATCACAACACTGGGGCGTGGCGGTTCCGACACCTCCGCAGTTGCGCTGGCAATCGCGGTTAAGGCGGATCGCTGTGACATCTATACTGATGTGGACGGGGTCTACACAACCGATCCGCGCATTGTGGCGAATGCATCGAAGATTGACCGCATCAGTTATGAAGAGATGCTGGAATTTGCATCGCTGGGTGCCAAGGTGCTTCAGACCCGAAGTGTGGAGCTGGCGATGCGGTACGGGATGCCGATTCATCTGCGCTCCAGTTTTGAGCCGGTGAAAGGCACTTTGGTGACAGAAGAGGATGAGACAATGGAACGAGCAGCAATTACCGGCGTGGCATATAATCGCGATGAGGCCAAAGTGACGATTCTGGGTATTCCCGATCATCCGGGTATTGCCGCCAATGTGTTCGGTCCTGTTGCCAATGCAGAGATCAATGTTGATGTCATAGTGCAGAATATCAGTGAGCAGGGTTATACGGATATCACATTTACCGTGCCGCGCAGTGATTATGCAGCGACAATGAAGCTGCTCAAAACAACATGCGGGAAGATGCAGGCGCGTGATGTCATTGGTGATAATACGGTTGCCAAGGTCTCCATTATCGGTGTGGGCATGCGTTCACATACCGGTATTGCCAGAAAGATGTTTGAAACACTGGCCAAGGAGAGCATCAATATCCAGATGATCACCACCAGTGAGATCAAGGTGACGGTGGTCATTGAAGAGCGGCATGTGGATCGGGCCGTACAATCGCTGCATCGTGAATTCGGGCTGGACTCGACCGGGCCGGATCAGCCCGAAGCGTGAGTAAACTTGCATATT
The DNA here is from genome assembly GCA_964559845.1 of uncultured Zetaproteobacteria bacterium. GTDB lineage: Bacteria > Pseudomonadota > Zetaproteobacteria > Mariprofundales > Mariprofundaceae > WSZY01. The sequence continues at coordinate 15,484 of CAZLJF010000012.1, forward strand.
GGCCGATATGGGTCTATGTAAAGGCAGGGGTATATAATCCATGCTGATACTTACTCGGAAATCCGGTGAAACCATCACTATAGGAGAAAACATTCAGATTCGTGTTCTGGGTGTTAAAGGTGGGCAGGTGCGGATAGGCGTGGATGCGCCCCGTGAAGTGAGTGTGAACAGGGAAGAGGTCTATGCCCGTGTTCAGAAAGAAAAAGACAAGCAGGCTGAAGCTACCGACATCAATTTAAAAACTCCCGAGAGCTGATTTCATAAAAGCGGCGTTACACGAACAGGTTGTTGACCATTATAGATGATAATGGTTATCATTATCGTCATGGTAAGAGTTACTGCACAGCGCCAGGCCATTCTCAGTCTGATCAATTCATCCGACAGCCATTGGGATGCGGAAGAACTGGCACGTGCACTGGCGGAGGCCGGGCACTCTGTAGGCATTGCTACGGTTTACAGAGGGTTGTCGGCCCTGGAAGAGGCAGGCCTGATCGCATCTATTCAGTTGGGTGGTCGAAAGCGATACGAGTGCGTGGATAAAAAACACCACGATCATCTGGTGTGTACTGAATGTGGCGTGATTGAAGAGTTTGTCCAGCCTGCGATTGAGCAGTTGCAGGAGCAGGCGGCGGCCGACAACGGGTTTTGTATCACCGGACATCAGCTGCTTATTTTCGGCCTGTGTCAGCAGTGCCAGCCTTCGAACGTATAAAAGTGAGGCCAAATCCATGTTGTCAGCTTTAGTCATTGTTTTCCGTGAGATGCTGGAGATGACAATTGTGCTCGGTGTTTTACTGGCGGCAACCCGGGGTATGCGTGAAACCAGGCGCTGGATAGGCGCCGGGGCCGCCATGGGGCTGCTGGGAGCATGCATTGTCGCCTGGTTTATGGAATCGCTTGAGAATGCGATGACAGGCGATGGTGAGTTTCTGTTTAATGCTGTTGTGCTCTCCCTGGCATCTCTGTTGATTGCCTGGACGGTGATCTGGATGCGTCAGCATGGCAGGGAAATGATGCAACGTATGAAGCATGTTGGTGTGTCCGTTATTGAAGGTAAGCTTCCACTCAAAACCTTGATGTTTGTCTCTCTGGCGGCGGTGTTACGTGAGGGATCCGAGGCTCTCTTTTTTCTGTTCGGTTTTTTGCAGTCAGGTCAGGATGCAGGAAGCATGTTTGTTGGCGGACTGTTTGGCATTCTTCTGGGTGGATTGACCGGTTATCTGCTTTATCGCGGATTGATCTTTATGCCGATGAAGCAGCTGTTTCTGGTAACCGGCCTGCTGCTGATGCTGTTGGCAGCCGGTATGGCGTCTCAGGCAGCATGGAATCTGGTTGTGATTGATGTGCTGCCTCCTTTGGTGGATTCGCTCTGGAACACATCGTCATGGCTTTCACAGGAGAGTCTGATTGGAGAACTCCTGCATGTACTTATCGGTTATGATGAGAACCCGAGCGGCATACAGTTTCTGGTGTTTATTGCTGCACTGACAATCATGTTGAGTGTGAATCATTTTTTGCAGTCGCATCATGAAAAGAGGGGGCACTCCTGATGATCCCTCCGGAATCTGTTAACGACTCCTGCTTATCCGGGTTGATATGCATTTGCCATAAGCAGGCGTTAACACTATCTATTTAACTATGTCAGCAGTGGTTTGCCGTGCTCCTTTTGTGACGCTGGTAGTAATGTTAGGATCAGTTCGATGAATTACCGACCTGTACCGGATTATCATATGCACACGCCACGCTGTCATCATGCCATTGGAAGCGTGGCTGAGTATGCTGAAGCAGCGCTGCTGGTTGGGCTGAAGGAGATCGGTATATCGGATCACTCCCCCATGCCCGGCGATTACGACAGGGCATGGCGCATGGATCGCAGCGAACTGGACGGTTACCTGCATGAGGTGCGCGAGGTGCGGAATGCATTTTTCGGGAAGCTGGATATCAGGACGGGCCTGGAGGCAGATTTTCATCCCGGTACGGAAGCCTATGTTCAGGAGATGATTGCTGCACATGACTGGGATTATGTGATCGGGTCGGTACACTATATTGGTGATTGGGGATTTGATAATCCTGATGAGTTGCAGCAGTGGGATGTGTGGAACATCGAGGATGCGTATTGTGCCTATTATGAACTGGTTGCTGCATCTGCCGAATCGGGAATGTTTGATATTATCGGCCATCCCGATCTGATCAAGAAGTTCGGTCACAGACCAGCCCTGGATAGCCAGCGAGTACTGGATGCAGAAGAGGCGATGCTGGCTGCGGTCAAAAAGGCTGATGTTGCACTGGAAGTCAGCTCTGCCGGACTGCGTAAGCCTGTTGCAGAGGTTTATCCACATGCACGCATGATTGCACGGGCTGCAGAGCTTCATATCCCGATCAGTTTTGGCTCGGATGCACATGCGCCGGGCGAGGTCGGCCACGCGATGGATGCCTGTCTGGGCATGCTTGAGATGTGCGGTGTGAACGAGGTTGCTTCTTTTTCCGGCCGGGTCAGGCGCATGCAGCCGATTCAGCGGCGTTCTCTGAACAGGTGAAAAAAGAGTCAAAGATGAGCAAAGAGCGCATCCTGATTACCGGCGCCTCGGGCGGTTTTGGCTATGAGTTTGCCAGATGGCTGGAGAGGACAGGTGCCCGGCTTATCCTGCATGGCAGGGATGAGGCGCGTCTGCAACTGACCCTGGACGGATTACAATCTCCTGATCGGCATCAATGCATGATTGCCGATCTCTCCCAGAGAAAGAGTGTTGAGACCTTTATCGAAGCGTTGACCCGTGAGGGGGAGATTACCGGTCTGGTGAATAATGCCGGCTTTGGCGTGTGGGGAAAGTTTGAGCGATGTGAGAGTGTGGTACAACTGGATGTGTTGCGGACTGATCTGGTGGCGCCTGTTGCGATTACGCATGCCCTGCTGCCGGGCCTTATTCGTAATAAAGGGTTTATTATCAATGTCTCTTCGCTGGCAGGCGAAACACCGCTGCCATATATGAGTACCTATGCCGCAGCCAAGGCAGGTGTCACCTGTTGGAGTGAGGCATTGCGTGCCGAGCTTGAAGGAAAAGTAACCATTGTAACGCTTGTCCCGGGCCCTTCACCGACCGGATTTCGTGATATCTCCGGTGCCCCAAAAGGTAAGGGTGCTGTTTTCCGGACATCGGCTGATGAGGTGGTGGCTGCCTCTCTGGCCATGTTGCGGCGGGGGGGGGGATATTGCGTACCCGGATTCAGACATCGTATGTTATGGATGCTGCAAAAAGTGGTGCCGCGACAGCTTGTATTGAAGCTGATGTCACAATATCTGAAGCCCTGAATAGATGGGTCATATTGATTACAGGGTGCGCATCTCTCGTCGCGCACGTTATGCCCGTATCGTTGTGCGGCCGGATATGAGTGTTGAAGTTGTGTTGCCAGGCAGCGTGCTGTTGCTCTCTTACAGGAGAAAAAGCGTGGGTGGAGCGATCACTGAAGCGTTTTGGCGAGCAGGCACGGCCCGTAAAGCCTTCATCCCTCTTCCGCTGTTTTCCATATCTCTTGAGTTCATGGAGATGACGATGGCTCTCTCCTGCCGCAGGCTCTGGTGCGCTATTTATGCTGCATGAGCTTGCACATTCGCAGCATATGAACCATTCAGCGGCGTTCTGGGCTGTAGTTGCCGGTTGCGATGCCGATTATCCTTTGCACCGCAGCGAGATAAGGTGTGCTTTTTGCTGGATTCCGGCCTGGGAGAGCAGTAAGAGGAGGCTGAATAGCTTGATCGCCTCTCTGCCTGATGCCTATTTCATGCACTGCTCCATACATGCCGAGCAGATACAGTGGGTCAGGCGTGCATCGGAGTTGGTTGCCAGATAGTCTTCCAGAGGCACCCATCTCTCTTTATGCTGAATGCTTTTGCAGTAGGAGCAGATGCGTAGCAGGCCACTTAGCTGCTTCACCTCATCCAGCGCCTTCTTCAGTTTTGCAATGGTGTTGCCCAGTTGCAGGTGTGTCTTGATCCGTGCAATCAGTTCGGTCGGATTAACAGGCTTGGTTACATAATCGGCACCGCCCGTCTCAAACGCCTTGACGATTCCGTCGTTATCACCTTGCCCGGTAAGAAAAAGAATGGGGATATCTGCGGATTTCGGGTTATTTTTGAGTTTTGAGCAGACTTCGTAGCCGTTCATCTCCGGCATGACAATATCCAGCAGAATCAGATCCGGCCTTGTTGATTTTACATGCTCCAGTGCTTCCCGGCCGTTGGTGGCAACAGAAACCTCAAAACCCTGCTTTTCCATGATTGAAATCGCGATTTTAAGCGTAATCGGCGTATCATCTACAATCAGGATATGATTCATAACTGCTTATCTTGGGCGGGTATCAGGAAAATGCAAGCCGGCGAATTTTGGCAAATGACGCTTCCGAGACAGTCTGGATGCCGATTTTTGCGGCAGGCGCCGAATGACAGACTCCCATACAGTATTGCCGCTCAACAGTGATACCGGGCAGTGACGCAAGTTCAGTTGCCAGCTTGTCGCTGCCGGCCTGAATGCAGAGTGGACCAGCACAGACTCTTACTGTCCGTCTGTCCATTGGCGAGGCGTGAAACAGTGCCTCCTCCATATGCTTCGGCAGCCTCCTGATAGCAAAATACTCCCGGATAACCGTTTTGGCTGCCTCGGGAATATGGCCAAAGTGGGCATATACATCCTCCAGTGCAGCAAGCATGTATGATGGTTTGCGTGGATACTTTCGAAGCGCGAGGATATGCTCGGTTGCGGAAACAGTTTCGCCGGTATGCATGGCAGCATGCTAGACTCGTTTCCGGAAAGTGACAAAGGGAGGCCATCCTGATGAACAGACCATGCCATGAGTGCGCCCCTCTGCTGACTGCACATCAGATGCATATGGCGGACCAATACACCATAGACGAGGCGCATGTTTCCGCCGCCGATCTTATGGAGCGTGCGGGTCAGGCTGTTGCTGATGCCGTGATCAGACATGCACAGGACGGTGGCAGAGTCGTGTTTATGGTGGGGGGCGGAAATAATGGCGGAGATGGATTGGTGGCCGCACGCCTGCTCAGGAACAGACGCATTCCGGTGACGGTGATTCCGCTTGTGCCGATTAAGAGTTTCAAAGGCGATGCGGCCAGGCAGCTGCAGCTGGCGCAACAGGCGGGTGTGAAGATACGCCCGGCAACAAATAGTGATGACCTGGCATTTCTGGAGGAGTGGCTCAGGCGGGCCGCCATGGTTGTGGATGCCATTTTTGGAACAGGTTTGACCAGGCCGGTCACAGGGTGGATGGCCGAGGCGGTGACATGCGTGAATCGTAGTGACAGGGACGTTCTGGCTGTGGATATTGCCAGTGGAATTGATGCGGATAGTGGTGAGATACTTGGAATGGCTGTCAGGGCGGATTTCACGCTGCCTATTGCTGCCTACAAGTGGGGACACTGGCTTGGCCGGGGCAGGGATTTTAGCGGCGAGCTTCTTCCGCCGGCTGCAATTGGCATTGCAGACAGCACGCTGGATGCCGTGATGGATCGATATCCATCTGCCGCTGTATGCGGGCATCTCATTGACAGGAAGATGATAAAAAGGGCATTTCCCGGGCGAAGGGAAGATGCACACAAAAAAGAGTTTGGACATCTTTGGGTGTTTGGCGGTTCCCAGGGGTATACAGGTGCTCCAAGGCTGGCTGCTTCGGGAGCGGAGGCGGTGGGCACCGGTCTGGTCAGTCTTGCCTGTCCACGAGATGTCTATCCCATCGTGGCGGCGTCGGCGCTGGAGGTGATGGTACATCCCCAGGAGAGCGCCCCCTGGCATCGTGCCAGTGCGGTTGTCGCGGGGCCGGGATGGGGAAGAGAACATGCGGACGTGCTGACCGACCTGCTGCTCTCCGCTCTGCCTGCCGTGCTGGATGCCGATGCGCTGAATATGGTGTCAGAGGATTCAGAGCTTGCAGAGATATTAAAGCGCCGGGATGCACTGACTGTCATAACCCCGCATCCAGGCGAGGCAGGACGCTTACTGACTGTGACCGCAGCAGAAGTACAGAGGGATCGCCTCTCTGCCGCCTTGGCGCTGGCGAAGAGATATGAAACATGGGTTGTGCTGAAGGGGGCTCAAACACTGGTCATATCTCCGGATCGCCATGTCTGGTTGTGTCCGTTTGGCTCGCCAAACCTGGCAGTTGCAGGAACTGGGGATGTGCTGGCAGGCATGATCGGAGGACTGCTGGCCGCCGGTATTGCTCCGGAAGTTGCCATGCCTGCAGCTGTCGGCCTGCATGCGGTTGCAGGCGAGCAGCATGGGTGGCATCGTGCCGGAGAGCTTGAGGCCATTGTTGCGGAACATGCCCGGCAATTCAGGGTGTAATCGATTGGAGCCGTTTCTGCGGGCGCTTCCTGACAAGAGAGGTCGCATGTTTTATCCGGTTTGTGCTATATATACGTATCAAGGTATATAGAGTCACTTGAGCCGGAAAGGAGGGTAGCAAAGAGATGATCCGGAGAGATCCGAGGCCACTGTCACCAAGACTTACCATCTACAGATGGCAGACACCGATGCTCGCAAGTATTGCGCACCGGGCCAGTGGCATGGTGCTGGTGCTGTTTGTACCTTTTTATCTCTGGGTGTTGCACGGCATGACAGGAGCTCCGAAGGACTTTGAGCAGGCGGTGTCGCTGTTGCACTCGGGCTTTGGCCGTTTGACCTTATGGATGGCCGGGGTGGCGCTTGTTTATCACTTCTGCAATGGCATCCGTTTTCTTGTGCTGGATGCCGGCTGGTGCGAATCCCGGCAGATGCTGCGTCTGAGTGCGCGTATTGTGCTGCTGGTCGCAGTGTTGGTTGCACTGCTTCTGGGCTGGCTGTTATGGTGATAAGTGGAGGTGAACGGATTGTGATGAACAAGGATACAGGCACGGCCCATAACGGATTGACTGACTGGTACTGGCAGCGCCTCTCTGCCGTGGTATTGCTTGTCATTCTGCCATTGCCGGTTGTGCTCCTGTGTGGTGTCTATTCAGGTCAGCTCGACCAGCTTGCGCTGCTCGATATTCTCGATCATTTTTTCTCCCGCCTGCTGCATACGCTGTTGATCATGGCCATTATTGTGCATGCCTATTTTGGCCTGAAGGTTATTTTTGAAGATTATCTGCATGCGACGTTGCTGCGTGTTCCCCTGATTGGTGCGATGCTTGTGACGATGGCCGCCATCGGCATCTGGTGGATGGCCATTATCTGGGCCTGGGGCGGGTAGGTCCTGTATGTCATATCTTTCAAACGAGCAGGTCAGGCACCACTTCCACGATGTTGTTATTATCGGTGCAGGCGGTGCAGGCCTGCGCTGCGCGCTGCAGCTTGCTGATGCGGGTTGCCGGGTTGCGGTGGTCAGTAAAGTGCTTCCGACACGTTCCCATACGGTTGCCGCCCAGGGCGGCATGAATGCGGCACTCGGCAATGTAAGCTCTGACCACTGGCACTGGCATATGTATGATACGGTAAAGGGTTCGGACTATCTTGGTGATCAGGATGCCATTGAGTATATGTGCAGGGCGGCCCCTCGCCTGGTGCGTGAGCTCGAACATCAGGGGGTGCCGTTTTCGCGGCTGGATAATGGCACAATTTATCAGCGTGCCTTTGGCGGCCAGTCCCGGGAGTTTGGTGAGGGCGGCCAGGCGCTACGCACCTGTGCGGCAGCGGACCGGACAGGTCACGCTATTCTGCACACCATGTATCAGCAGAACCTGCGTGCAGGCACCCATTTCTATGAGGAGTTTTTTGCCCTCGACCTGATTATGGATGCGGATGGTTGCCAGGGTGTGATGGCGTGGGATATTGCCAAGGGGCGCTATCATCTTTTTCAGGCCAAGGCAGTGATCCTTGCGACCGGCGGCGCCGGGCGGGTGTTCCGGATGACAACCAATGCCCACATCTGCACCGGTGATGGCGGCGCTCTGGCGCTGGCCGCAGGGCTGCCGCTTGAAGATATGGAGTTTTTCCAGTTTCATCCTACCGGTATTGCCGGCGTCGGGCCTCTGATTTCGGAGGCGGTGCGGGGTGAGGGTGGTTACCTGATTAATTCTGAGGGCGAGCGCTTTATGGAGCGTTATGCGCCGACAGCCAAGGATCTTGCCAGCCGTGATGTGGTCTCACGTGCCATTGCGCTGGAGGTCAAGGCAGGCCGTGGCTGTGGTCCGAACAGAGATTATGCACTGCTTAAGGTCGATCATCTCGGTAAAGAGGTCATCATGGAGCGCTTGCCCAACATTCATGAACTGGCACTTCGTTTTGCAGATGTGGACTGTACCAAAGAGCCGATTCCTGTCATGCCGACTGCACATTATACGATGGGCGGTGTGCCGACCAATCGATTCGGTGAAGTCGTTTATGCCGATGGCAGGGAGAAAGAGAAGATCATGCCAGGCCTCTATTCGATTGGTGAGGCAGCCTGTGCATCGGTACATGGCGCCAATCGCCTGGGCGGCAACTCCCTGCTTGAAATTATTGTATTTGGCCGGGCCTGTGGCGATCAGGTGATCAAACATCTGGAAGAGAAACATTACCATCCAAAGCTTGACCCGGATTGCTGGAAAGGTGGTGTGGCACGCGTGGAGCGCTGGCTATCGAATCAGTCGGACGGAACTGTCAGGGTTTCGGAAATTCGTGAAGAGGTGCAGGGAATCATGCAGGAGCACTTCAGCGTTTATCGAAATGAGGATGTGATGGCTGAGGGTGTCGAGCGGCTGGAGAGAGTGGCCGGCCAGCTTCACACAGCCTCCATTAAAGACAGGAATCGCATTTTCAATACCGAGCTTGTCGAGGCATTGGAGCTTGAGAACCTGATGGCGCTGGCCCGGGTGACAGCTTCAGGTGCCCTTGCTCGTACCGAATCGAGAGGTGCGCATGCCCGCGACGATTATCCCGAGCGTGATGATGAGAAGTGGATGAAACATACCCTGGCGAGTATCAAGGAAGGGAGTGTCGAGTTGGATTATAAGCCGGTTCGCACCGTGCCTATGACGGTTGAATCTTTCCCGCCAAAGAAAAGAGTCTATTAAGATGGCTGAAACGATTCGCCTTGAAATCTACCGCTACGATCCTGAAGCGGGTGGTGAGCCTGCCATGCAGTCTTTTGATGTGCCGGTGATCAAGCCGGGCATGAAACTGCTTGATGCGCTGAATTATATTAAATGGCATATCGACGGCACCCTGACCTATCGTCGCTCCTGCGGAGAGGGGGTGTGTGGTTCCGATGGAGTGAATATCAATGGCATCAACGGGCTGGCCTGCATCACCCCGATTGCAGGGCTTAAGCAGCCGATCAAGGTGCGGCCGTTGCCGAGTACGCGCGTGATACGGGATCTGGTTGTCGATATGGAGCACTTCTTTGATCAGTACCGCTCCATCAAGCCATGGCTGCAGGCGGATACGCCGGTTCCGGAGCATGAGCGCCTGCAAACGCCGGAAGAGCGTGCCGAACTGGATGGTTCATATGAGTGTATTCTGTGCGGTTGTTGTACCATGTCATGCCCGTCATGGTGGTGGAATGGCGATCGTTTTCTGGGGCCGGCGGCACTGCTGCAGGCGGACCGCTGGATCAAGGATTCACGTGATGAGCATGCAGGTGAGCGGCTGGATCAACTGGAGGATGCGTTTAAGCTCTACCGCTGCCACCAGATCATGAACTGTATGGATTGCTGCCCCAAGGAGTTGAACCCCACCAGGGCCATTGGCCATATCAAGCGGATGCTGTTGATTCGTAAATCCTGATGAACGATTCGGATATTCGCCGTTTGCGTTACCGCATGCGCCGTCAGGGCATGCTTGAACTGGATGAGTGGTTGGCGTCGCTTGAACAGGCGCTGGAGAGCGGAGATAGAGAAGTTATTTTGAAGGTTGAGACAATCATTGCGGCTGACACGCCTGAACTGCTGGCTATGATGCATGGTGAAATTGCGTTGCCAAAGGAGCTACGACCATGGCTGGGCTGCTGATGAAGTCTGTTCTGTTATCGCTGCTTGTATTGATTCTGCCTTTTTTTACCTGTGCCGATGATTTGCCGCTGCTGCACCTGCAACCCGAACAGCTTGATATGGGGAGCGTGCTTGAAGGGGAGGAGGCGAGAGCCACGCTCTTTATCCGCAACAACAGCAGCGCCATGATTACGATTACAGATGTGCAGACGTCGTGCGGATGCACAGTTGCAGAGCCGAAGAGCAAGATATTGATGCCGGGCGCCTTTACCGAACTTGAAGTGCGTATTGATACGACTGCCAAACAGGGTGAGGTGAAAAAGTGGATTCGGGTCACCGATTCGGCAGGACATGAGGCAAAGGCATTTCTTGATCTTGAAATCAGACCAAACATGCATGTAAGTGGCAAAGGGAAGGGAATATTTGATGGCAAGTGCGCGACTTGCCACTTTGATCCGGTCATAGGAAAGACGGGCGGCAGCGACATCTATAAAGCTGCATGCGCCATGTGCCATGGCGAAAACGGCAGCGGTGCATATGCACCGGCGCTTGGCGGTTATGATGATGAAGCGGTATTGCAGCAGCTTATTTCACACGGTACAGGCACACCGCAGATGCCCGGCTTTGCAAAAGAGCAGGGCGGCCCGCTTACGCAGAAACAGGTAAGCACACTTTCCAGGTGGTTATTGTCGCTGGACTGAGCAGGAGACCGGAGGTATAAATCCGGCCCCATGAAAAACGTACATATTGCTCCCTCAATTTTATCTGCAGATTTTGCGAACCTGGAAAAAGAGATTCGTGCTATTGATGAAGGCGGATGTGACTGGGTTCATGTTGATGTCATGGACGGCACGTTTGTTCCGCCGATTACCATTGGTGACAATATCCTCAAGGCGATTCGTCCCCATACTGAAAAAGTGATGGATGTGCATCTGATGGTAGAGCACCCTGAAACGCAGGTGGAGGCATTTGCCAAGGCCGGTGCGGACATGATCACCGTACATCAGGAAGTGTGCGTGCACCTTGAGCGCACGTTGCAGTTGATTCGTTCTCTGGGTTGCAAGGCGGGAGTTTCATTGTGCCCGTCAACACCTGTATCAACGATTAAAAATGTGTTGCATTGCACCGATCTGGTGTTACTGATGAGTGTGAACCCTGGTTATGGCGGCCAGTCTTATATTCATGCCGTGACAGACAAGATCAGGGAAGCGCGTGCGATGCTGGATGCTGCCGGAAGCTCTGCTTTCCTGCATGTTGATGGAGGTGTGAATCCTAAAACCATTGAAGAAGTTTCCAGTGCGGGTGCCGATTCATTTGTGGCTGGTTCTGCGGTTTATAATACGCCGGATTATGCGGCGGCGATTGCTGAACTGAGGGCGCTGGCTGAGAAGGCGTGACGGGTGTGTGGCTGCACGCTTGACGCTAATAGGTCAGGCTGATAGCCATGCGCACTTATTTTTTTAATGAAAAATTAATGGATATGTTTCCAATCAAAGTGGGAGGATGGCTATGACGGATAAAGCGGACCATTCGCGCCGTAATTTCCTGTATGTTGCCGCTGGCGGCCTTGGTGCTATAGCAGCAGGTGCAACAGCAGTGCCTTTTATCGGAAGTATGCTGCCTGCAGCTGATACCCTGGCTGCGTCAAAGACCGAATTCGACATCTCGACAGTGGAAGAGGGCCAGCTGGTTGTGATCCAGTGGCAAGGAAAGCCTGTGTTTGTTGTCAACCGTACGGCGGATATGCTTGAACGGGTCAAAGGGCATGATGACAACCTGAAGGATCCAAACTCCGAGGCTATTGATGAAGTGCAGGCGGAATGGATGGATTCGGATGAGAAGCGCCTCTATCGCGCCATCAGGCCTGAAATATTGATTGTTGTGGCCAGTTGTACGCATCTGGGCTGTATCCCGCTGTTTAAACCGACTGCCGGGCAGAAAGACTGGGGCGATTCCGTGCCTTCTGACTGGCCGGGCGGCTGGCACTGTCCATGCCATGGCTCCTTCTACGACCTGTCTGCCAGGGTGATCAATGGCTCGCCTGCGCCGCACAACCTGCATGTGATGCCATATAAATATATCTCTGACACTGTTGTGTTGATCGGATAAGGGGGGAGAGACGTGATTGAAAAGATGATGAATACGCGCCTGTTCCATTGGGTTGACGAACGCACAAATCTTGGTGCCATTATCAAGAGCCAGTTGACCGAATATCCGGCGCCGAAAAATCTGAACTACATGTGGAACTTCGGTTCTCTGGCGCTGTTGGTGCTGGTTCTGCAGATCCTGACCGGCATCTTTCTGGTGATGTATTATAAGCCGTCGGCAGAACTGACCTATGGTGGTTATACCGTTGCCTTTGATTCGGTTGAACGAATCATGCGCGATATCAACTTCGGCTGGCTGATCCGCTACATGCATGCGGTGGGTGCTTCGGCCTTTTTTATTGTGGTCTATATGCATATTGGTCGTGGCCTCTATTACGGCTCCTACAAAGGGCCTCGCGAACTGCTGTGGATGATCGGTGTGGTGATCCTGCTGATTATGCAGGGGGCGGCGTTCTTCGGCTACCTGCTGCCTTGGGGGCAGATGTCTTTCTGGGGCGCGACCGTGATTACCAACCTGTTTGGCGCCATCCCTGTACTTGGTGATTTCATTAATCAGGTGCTGCGTGGCGGCTTTGCTGTCGGTGATCCGACCCTGAACCGCTTCTTCTCATTGCACTACCTCTTCCCGTTACTGCTGGCAGCGATTGTGGGCGGCCATATTCATGCGCTGCATGTGGTTCATTCGAATAACCCTGAGGGTATCGATATCGACCATGAGAAAGATACCATTCCGTTCCACCCTTACTATACGGTGAAGGATGCCTTCGGTGTGGGCGTATTCCTGCTGGGTTACTGCTACTTTGTCTTCTTTAATCCTGAAGCATGGGGATACTTTATCGAGGTGGATAACTTCGTGCCTGCAAATAACCTGCAGACACCGGCGCATATTGCACCGGTATGGTATCTGACGCCGTGGTACACCATTCTGCGCACCTTCGAGAACAAGCTGCTCGGTGTGATCATGATGGGTGCATCGCTGGCGATTCTCTTCGTGCTTCCGTTTCTGGATCGTTCAAAGGTGCGTTCGGCCCGTTATCGTCCGGTTTACCGTCAGATGGTGATCCTCTTCTTCATCGCTGTTGTTGTACTGGGCTACTGTGGCCATTCCGCTCCAACAGCAACGCTGAAGATCGTTGGTACGATTGCGACATGCGTCTATTTCGGCTTCTTCCTGCTTCTGCCTTTCGTACACAGGTTTGAGAAGACCAAACCACTGCCGGAGGAGCTGTGAGATGAGGGGAGTAATGATGAAAACCATGCGTCTTTCACTGATTGCCGGACTGCTGCTTCTGGCTCCGGTCATGGCCTCGGCTTCCGGTGGCGGTGCGACACTGAAGCATGCCGATATCACTTTTGATAATGAGACCCTACGCAAGGGACTGGCTGTATTTACTGATGTCTGTATGGGCTGCCATGCCGCCAAGTACATTAGCTACCGTAACCTGATGGATTACCCGGAGCTGGGTCTTTCTCGTGAAGAGGTGGATGAGCTGCGTGGTGACAGGGCGCTGCTTGACGGCCTGAAGACAGAACTGGCGCCGGAAGATGCGGCAGAGTCCTATGGAAAGGTACCACCTGATCTCTCTCTGATTGCACGCGGTCGTCGTGGTGGTGGTAACTATATCTACTCCATCCTGACCGGTTATGAGAGTGATCCGCACGGTAAGGTGGAAGATGGTAACTACAACATCTACTTCCCGGGTAACCGCATTGCCATGCCTGATCCGCTGGCCTGGATGGATCATGACGAAAGCGAGACGGCAGATCTGGAAGAGCAGGCGCGTGCTGTCTCCTCATTCCTGGTCTTTATTGGTGATCCGCATCAGCTTGAGCGCAAGCGTCTCGGCCGCTGGGTGATGGGTTTCCTGGTACTTCTGACCTTTGTTCTCTGGTTGCTGAAGAAAGAGGTCTGGAAAGACGTCAAGAAACACTGATCTTTCCATGATGGATTGATAGCGCCCGGCTCGAAAGAGCCGGGCGCTATTTTTTTGATGCGGCTTACGGCATCTATGCCCTGGCCTCTCTATCGTTCTGCAAAAGTGTGCTTTTGCTCCACTTGCTAGGCTCTCAGGTTCGCCAGCCACCCATCCATGGGGGCATATTCTCCCGCCATGGATGGCGGGAGAATCCGGCAGTGTTCGGAAACATCAGGGAAACGATGCTTTTCCTGATGTGTTACAAGCAAAAGGAAGGAGCCTTTTGGGGATGTTTCAACCTTGACCTTTATGATGCCCGGCCTACACTCGGCCAACCCTGAATAGGGGGTGATTTCAACTGTTTTGAGCCGTTTATCAGCTTTAGGGAGCCCATCTGCAGATGCGTGAATTTGACAAGATAAAGCGCCTTCCCCCTTATATTTTTGCCGTTGTGAATCAGCTGAAAATGGAGTTGCGCCATGACGGTCATGACATCATTGACCTCGGCATGGGCAATCCTGATCAGCCAACACCACAGCATATTGTCGATAAGCTTTGTGAAGCGGCGCAGGATGGGCGTAATCACCGCTATTCGGTATCAAGGGGTATTCCGGGTCTGAGAAAGGCGATTTGTGCATGGTATAAGCGAAAGTTTGATGTCGACCTTGATCCGGAGACAGAAGCGATTGCAACGATTGGCTCCAAGGAGGGGCTGGCCCACCTGGCAGTGGCGATTACATCACCGGGGGATCTGATTCTGACACCGAACCCGGCCTATCCGATTCATCCCTATGGATTCATTATTGCAGGTGCCGATATCCGGCATGTGCCGATGGGGCCGGATCGTGACTATTTTGCCGATATTGAGAAGGCAGTGAAAGATTCATGGCCGCGTCCGAAAGTGCTGGTGGTGAATTTTCCGTCCAATCCGACGGCCCAGGTGGTTGATCTCGACTTCTATGTGAAGCTGGTCGATTTTGCCAGAGAGAATGATCTGATTGTGATTTCTGACATTGCCTATGCCGAGATCACCTTTGACGATTATGTCTGCCCGTCCATTATGCAGGTGCCCGGCGCCAAGGATGTGGCGGTGGAGTTTTATTCGCTCTCCAAAACCTACAATATGCCGGGTTGGCGTATGGGCTTTATGGTCGGCAACCGGGAGATTGTGGCAGCACTTGCCAAGATCAAGTCCTATCTTGATTATGGTACGTTCCAGCCGCTTCAGATTGCAGCCTGTGCGGCTCTGAATGGTCCGCAGGAGTGCGTGGATGAAATTCGGATGATGTATCAGTCACGCCGTGACGTATTGATTGATGGCTTGCACAAGATGGGATGGATGGCGGAAACTCCGAAGGCATCAATGTTTGTCTGGGCCGAGATTCCTGATGAGTTCAAGTCGCTGGGTTCGCTTGAGTTTTCCAAGCGTATGCTGAAGGAGGGCTGCGTAGCTGTCTCTCCGGGTGTCGGTTTCGGTGAGTATGGCGATGACTATGTGCGCATTGCCTTGATTGAAAATGAGCATCGTACACGTCAGGCGCTGCGCGGCATGCGCCAGTTTCTGAATGCCGGAGCGTGATTTTCAGATTGCTTACTAAAGCCACCCGTTCCCGGGTGGAAGGATGCTTCACAGAAGCACCCCTACAGAAGGTAGGATAGCCAAGCGATAGCGAGGCCGTAAGCAAAGCAAGACCGTGTTCTTGTGAAGCGATTACAGGTGAAGGGCAGGAGCCTGTAGCCATATGGTTGGAGAAACAAATGAGAGAAATTCGAGTTGGATTACTGGGCCTTGGAACCATTGGCATTGGTGTCGCCCGTATTTTGATTGAACAGCAGGAACTGATGGCCCGCCGCCTGGGCAAGAGGCTACGTCTGGTGGTGGCTGCGGATCGGAATCTGGATCGTGATTTTGGTCTGGATTTTTCGGATATTCGCCTGACCAATGATGCGACTGATGTGGTAACGGCCGATGATGTTGACCTGGTGATCGAACTGATTGGCGGTTATGAGCCGGCGCGTAGCTTTGTAGCCACAGCAATTGAGCATGGCAAGCATGTGGTGACGGCCAACAAGGCATTGATCGCCAAGCATGGTGAGGAGTTGTTTCCACTGGCGGAGAGTCATGGCGTAGCGATTGGCTTCGAGGCTGCTGTAGGTGGTGGTATTCCATGCCTCAAGGCGCTGCGGGAGGGGCTTGCCGCCAATGCGGTTGAATCGGTTTATGGTATTTTGAACGGCACCTGCAACTTTATCCTTACCAAGATGGAGAATGAGGGTGCGGATTATGCCGATGTGTTGAAAGAGGCACAGGAACTGGGTTATGCCGAGGCCGATCCCACCTTTGACGTGGAGGGTATTGATACGGCACATAAGCTTTCCATTCTTGCAGCCATGGCGTTTGGTTCAAAAATAAAGTTTGATGAGGTCTTTACCGAAGGCATCAGCAAGATCAGTGCGGCCGATATCGAAGCGGTGCATGAGCTCGGTTACCGCATTAAACTGTTGGGTATTGCCAAACCGCATGGCAATGGAACGGATGTCGAACAGGTTGAAATGCGGGTGCATCCGACACTGGTTCCACTGGCCTCACAAATTGCCCAGGTATCAGACTCCTACAATGCGGTGCAGGTATCCGGCGATTTTGTAGAGCAGACGATCTATATCGGCCGGGGTGCCGGTGAGCGTCCGACCGCTTCTGCCGTGATTGCCGATGTGATGGATATTGCCCGGGTTGTGCCGGAAGGCGTGAAACATCTTGCGCCGCCGATGGGGTTTGTCGAGTCCGAGCGCAAAGCGCTTGCAACGCTGCCGGTCGCTGATGTCAGGTGTGAATATTACCTGCGTTTTATGGTCAAGGATGAGCCGGGTGTAATCGCCTCGATTACTTCGGTACTGGCCGATCACCGCATCAGCCTGGAGGCTGTTTCCCAGAAAGAGCGGCATGCAACACAGGCGGTACCGGTTGTGATGCTGACGCATGAGACCACAGAAGGAAATCTGCAGGCAGCCATCAGCCGTATAACATCGTTGCCCAATATCGATGAAGATGTACTTATTCTGCGCAAAGAGGGTTTTGGAGCTTAACTGACATGCCACATTACGAAGGAATTATTAACCGTTACCGTGCCTTTTTGCCCATCGGCAAGGATGATGCCGTCATTACCCTTTATGAAGGTAATACGCCGCTGCATGAGTCGCACAATCTGCGTAATGCAATCAATCCCGAACTGAGTATTTTTCTGAAGTTCGAGGGGCTGAACCCGACCGGATCATTCAAGGATCGTGGCATGACCATGGCCGTGACCCAGGCCTATAATGCCGGTTCCCGCAAAATCATCTGCGCCTCTACCGGCAATACATCGGCATCGGCGGCTGCCTATGCGGCCAATTGCGGCATGGATGCCTATGTGTTGATTCCTGATGGCAAGATTGCGCTGGGCAAGATGAGTCAGGGCATGCGTTACGGGGCCAGGGTCATCCAGATTCGCGGCAATTTTGACGAAGCCTTGCAGATCGTACGTGATATCTCTGCCGATGGTTCGATTGCACTGGTGAATTCCGTTAATCCATACCGTTTGCAGGGTCAGAAGACCGGTGCCTTTGAGATTGTGGATGAGCTCGGTTTTGCACCCGATTATCATGCTTTGCCAGTCGGCAATGCCGGCAATATCACGGCCTACTGGATGGGATATAAGGAGTATTTCGATAAGCGTATTTCCAAATCTCTTCCAAAGATGATCGGCTTCCAGGCGGCAGGTTCTGCACCGATTGTAAACGGCGCGCCGGTTGAGAATCCCGAAACCATTGCCACGGCGATCCGCATTGGCAAGCCTGCTTCATGGCAGCAGGCGGAAGCGGCACGCGATGAGTCCGGCGGACGCATTGATGCCGTTACCGATGAGGAGATTCTGCAGGCCTACGATATGCTGGCCTCACTGGAGGGGGTGTTCTGTGAGCCTGCTTCGGCCGCATCGGTGGCCGGTGTGATCAAGTTGAACAGGGCCGGTTATTTCAAACCGGGTGCGAAGATTGTCTGCACGTTGACAGGAAACGGCCTGAAGGATCCGGACACGGCGATGAAGGGCATTGCCACACCTGTGACGATCGAGGCAAGCGAGGATGCTGTACGGAAGGTGCTGGATAGTTAATAGCTGATACCGATGTCGGCAGACAAACTCCTTATTGTTACAGACGGACTGCTTTCAAATGAATCGGCAGAAGCCTGCACGCTTCATCCGGCCCTGTTTGACTGGCAGCCTCAGCTGAACAGATGTTCAAGGACGTGGTTTGAGTCCCCGGCCAGAATGCCTGTCCAGTGGTATGCCCTGCTTACAGGGCAGGATGCCAGTCTCCTGTTCGATCCGGATAAGCTGCAAGGTTTCAAGCAACTATGGATGGCTTCACCCTTTCACGCACAACTGGGACGCGATCAACTGCGTGTGATGCCTGATGGCATGTTTGCGTGGCGAGAAGAGGATTCGCTCTGGATTTGTGATTTGCTTAATCCATTGCTGGAAGAGGAGGGGATGAAGCTGATCTGTCAGGGAGCCGCACTGGCACTGTTATGCAAAGAAGCCCTTGATGCAAAACCTGTCTCATTTGCCCGCGTGTCAGGGGCGACACTGCCCAATCGCCATCCGGAGGGCAGGGATGGTGGATTGCTGATGCGTCTGATGGCCGAGATTCAGATGCTGCTTAATCAGCATCGTCGGGATTCGGCCCATACTGATGTGGATGGCCTGTGGCTCTGGGGTGGATCTGATATTTCACGGAAATTCGATGATGTTAAAAAGGCGCCCGTGGCGACACGCAATCCTGTGCTGCAATCACTGGTGGATGGTAAAGAGGCAGGGATGATTCTTACGGAAGCAGATCGCCTGGCTGCATTATTGAAGGTTGATGCATCACTGCCAGAGACGACTGTTTTGGCGGGTGACGATCATGCAGTTGTGCTGAAAAAGTCAGTGTTGGCAAGCTTCGGGACTGTTTTTCGCAAAGGATTCGAAAAGGGTGGGGCGGAACCTGTGTCTGTAAAGGATGAGCATAGTCTGGTTGTGTTACTGCGAGGCCTCCATGCTGCCTGATAAAAGGACAGTGAAAGGGCGCAGGCTTATTTGGCGTCATGAAGCCATGACAGCCAATGATCCGGTGAGTGCGTGGCAGGGGCTGTTGAAGGCGCGTGGCCTGCAGGAGAGCGATCCGTTTTTCAGCCCGAGACTTTCCGATCTGCCTGACCCGGCCGCTATGCAGGACATGGAGAAGGCGGCCAAACGAGTCGTTCGGGCTATTCTGAACAGGGAACATATCCATATCTTTGGTGATTTTGACTGTGATGGTGTCAGTGGCACAGCCATTCTGGTGCAGGCGTTACAAGCCACCGGTGCACATGTAACCTCCTCGATTCCGCACCGCTCTGATGATGGCCATGGTATTGGTGCGGAGCCTGTACGTGCCGCCGTTGAAGATGGCGCGAAGCTTGGTATCAGCGTGGATACGGGCACAACCTGTTTTGAAGCCTGTCTGGCTGCCAGGGCACTTGGTTTTGATTTGATGATTACCGATCATCATCTGCCCGAAAAAGAGTTGCCGGAAGCCTTTGCCATACTTAACCCCGCCCGTGAGGATTGCGGTTTTGCCGACCGGAAGCTGTGCGGTACGGGTGTGGCCTTCTTCCTGTTGATGTATGTCTGGAAGCTGTTGAGGGAGGCAGATAGCGCGCCCGCATTCGATCTGCGTTCGCTGCTGGATCGTGTGGCGATTGCCACGATTGCCGATGTAATGCCGCTTGCCGGGGTCAATCGAATTCTTGTTTATCATGGATTGGCGCGCCTGAACAGTGAGCCGTCGGTTGGCCTGCAGGCTCTTATGAAAGTGGCGAAGATAAAGAAGAAAGTCAGCGTTGAAACTATCGGGTTTTATCTGGCACCACGTATCAATGCGGCAGGGCGTATGCGCCATGGCATCGATGCAATGCGTATGCTCTCTACGTCAGATATGAATGAGGCACTGATGCTGGCTGAGATCCTGGATGAAACCAACAAACAGCGGCGGCAGGTTGAAGCCGATGTATTCAGACAGGCTGAAGCCAAATTGGTCGAAGGCAAGTCGGGCGATGCCGATGTGCTGGCCGTGCATGATAAAGACTGGCATGCAGGCGTGGTCGGTCTGGCGGCGGGGCGTCTGTCACGCAAGCATGGCAAGCCTGCAGCCGTTGGCTTTGTGACGCAGGATGGCAGAATTCGTGTTTCGTTGCGTGGTCGTCCGGGTTTTCATATTGGTGAGCTTCTAAACGATTGCAATGCGTATCTGGAGGGGTTTGGGGGGCATGCCGGCGCCGGTGGCGGTACAGTGGCTGCTGGTCGCTGGGATGATTTTGTGAAGGCCTTTGGCGCGGCAGTTGCAAGGCAGGCAGAAACCGCCGGAGATCAACTCACCACAGCCGTGGATGGTGTATTGGGTCTGGAAGCCATGCACGCAGGGCTGGCAGAGCGTTTGCAGCGTTTCGAACCGATTGGGCAGGGAAATCCTGCCAGTAGCTGGCTGATTAAGGATGTGCATATTGCTGATAAGCGCAGTCTGAAGGGTGGTGTGACACGTCTGAAAGTCAGTGATGGTGCGCATTGGCTGGATACCATTGTTTTTGGCGGCGGCGCATTTGGGGATGCACTGGAGCGGGGCGGTGTTGTATCATTGCTCGGGCAACTGAAGCCGGATGAATATCGCGGCAATGGCGCCGTACAATTTGTGATAGAGGATGTGGTTGTATGAGTATTGAAGACCGGATTGCAGGGTTCAGAACGCGGGCTGAAGATTTTGCCGCGCGTATTAATGCTATGCGGAGGTCACTTTGACGTCGATGCCAAAGAGGACGAACTCGCTGAACTGAATGCCCGCATCGAAGATCCGTCATTATGGGATAATCCTGAGGCGGCGCAGAAGGTGATGCAGGAGAAGGCGCGTCTGGAAAAGGTTCTGAAAACCTTTCATGGTGCAGAGGAGAGTCTTGATGATGCCTCCACGCTGTTTGAGATGGGACTCGAAGAGGGAGATCAGGAGGCCCAGCTTGAGGCGGCTGAATCTCTGGATGGGATTGAGGCCGAGATAGAGAGCCTTGAACTGGCCCGGATGCTGGGCGGCGAGACCGATGCGGAATCGGCATTTCTTGATATCAATGCAGGCTCCGGTGGCACAGAGGCCCAGGATTGGGCCGAGATGCTGCTGCGTATGTACCTGCGCTGGGCAGAACGTAAAGGCTTCAAGACCGAACTGATGGAGTGCACTGCCGGGGAAGAGGCGGGCATCAAGTCGGCCACGGTGTCGATCAGGGGCGAGTATGCCTACGGCTTTCTGAAGGCGGAGATTGGTGTGCATCGTTTGGTGCGTAAGTCACCGTTTGATTCCGGTAATCGCCGCCATACCTCGTTTGCTTCGGTGTTTGCCTATCCCGATATCGACCGCGACATCGATATTGAGATTGATCCGGCAGATGTGCGTACCGATACCTATCGTGCATCCGGTGCCGGCGGCCAGCATGTTAACAAGACGGATTCTGCGGTTCGTCTGACCCATATCCCGACCGGCGTAGTGGTTCAATGTCAGAATGACCGCTCACAGCACAAGAACCGTGATGCCTGCTGGAAGATGCTGAAGGCTCGCCTCTATGAACTGGAAATCGAGAAACAGAATGCTGAAAAGCAGGAGATGGAGGATGCCAAGACGGATATTGGCTGGGGCCACCAGATCCGCTCCTATGTGCTGGATCAGTCACGCATCAAGGATCTGCGTACCGGTATGGAGACCGGTAATACACAGGCATTTCTTGATGGTGATATTGATGCCTTTATCTCGGCCCAGTTGATGGGCATCAAGCGTGGGAAGAGCAGTGAATAGGAAAAAAGAGTAGCTGTTCGATCTGTTCGCAATGCTGCGTAACGCTTTATTTTACTTTATTTTTTTTGATTTGTCGCTATAGTGCGCGGCCTTTCGCGATATGCCTCGCGACTATTTGGAGGTTTTGTATGATCAAGCTCTATTCGGATCCGCAGTGTCCGAACTCACATCGGACCCGTATTGTTCTCGCAGAGAAGGAACTGCCGGTTGATACAATTGAACTTGAACCGGATGCGCTCCCTGCCGATTTTCTCGAGATTAATCCATACGGCAAGCTTCCAACCGTGATTGATCGGGATATCGTTTTTTTCGAGTCTTCTGTTGTTAATGAGTATCTGGATGAGCGTTATCCACACCCCCCGCTGAAGCCGGGTTCACCGGCAGAACGCGCCCAGATGCGTCTGGCTGTGTTGCGTATTGAAGAGGAACTCTATCCGCTCTATTTCAACCTGATCAAGGTGAAAAAGAAGACCGAGCCGATGAAGAAACTGCGCGCCTATCTGGATATGCTGGACAGCTACCTGGCGCGGCAGGAGTTTTTTGTTGGCGAGCAGTATACGCTTGCTGATATAACACTGGCTCCGATTCTGTGGCGCCTCTCTCCGAATGGTGTTGATACAGCCCGCTGGGGCAATCTTGAGGCTTACATGGATCGTCTGTTTGAACGCCCTGCATTTGAACGCTCGCTTTCCGAGTATGAGCAGATTCTTCAGGATCGTTTCTGATTTATTGCCCAGTTGGTTCGGAAAAACAATAGAAAAAGCGGCCGCCGGCCGCTTTTTCTATATCCGGACTGTGAATAATGAATATTATTGCTTGACGTTCATTCTTTATGGCACTTTACTTGGCGGATGAGTTCAGATACCCGGACTATTATTCTTGATGCTGCAAAGCGGCGCTTTGCCCATTATGGCTATAGCAAAACCTCCATGGGTGAAATTGCAAAAGATTGTGATATGAGTGTGGGTAACCTCTACCGCTTTTTCAGGAACAAAGAGGCGATTGCCATTGCCGGTGTGGAGATATGCTTCAGGGAGAAGGCCGAGACAAGTGAAGGGGCTGTGGATCGCTCAGCATCAACGAAGCAGCAGCTTGAGGCGTATCTGCTTGCCCGTTTAAGGTATATGCACCGTCTGGTGTGTGAAACACCGCATATGTATGAGATGGTTGAGCTGGTATCCACACGCCATAAAGATCTGCTTGAGCGTTACGAAGAGCGTTCAATTCACTGTTTGACTGATATCATTGCAGCGGGGCAACAGCGGGATGAGGTGCGTCGTGATGACGATGCGGCAGGCATGGCGGCTGATCTTTACCGGGCTACAACCTATTTTAATATGCCGCTCTGTATGTATGGGCCGTTACAAGAGAGAGAGGGGCAGCTACGCTCCTTGCTTGCCACTTTTTTCACAGGGCTGAAGAGCCGGGGAAGGTAATGATGAAACAGTTTCTATCATGGGTCATTCATTGGCCGAAAGCGACAATTACACTCGTGATGTTGACGACACTGCTTCTGGCATCCCAGATGCAGCATATGAAGATCGATACGGATACCGAGGCGTTTATTCCCAAGGGGCACGAAGCCACACTGAATAATGATCGCATGAAGGAGATCTTCGGCACTCCGGATCTGTTATGGATTGGCATCATCCGCGACAATGGTGGCGTTTATCAGAGTGACACGCTGCAATTGATCCGGACGCTGACCGAACAGGTGCGCCTGCTGCCGGGTATTGTGGATCAGGATGTTGTTTCGCTTGCCACTGAAGACAATATCTACGGTACAGCCGATGGCATGGAGGTGGAGCCATTCATGGAGGACGTGCCTGCCGATGCCGAAGCCATGGCGAGGCTGAAATCTGCACTGAAGGCGTTTGATATCTATGATGGCTTTATTGTTGCAAAAGATGGTTCTGCCGCCGCCATTCTGGCAGAGCTTGAACCACAGGAGTTGTTGGCAGAACGGGGGCTGGACAAGTTTGCGGTTTATCAATCGGTGCAGGCAGTTGTTGACCAGGCAGATGCAGGTGGAGGCGAAGTGTTTCATGTTGCGGGCTTGCCGGTCGCCGAGGCCACGCTTGGCCTCTATGTCCAGGAAGATATGAGTGTGATGATGCCTCTGGTCTTTCTGGTGCTGATGGTTCTGCTCTTCTTTACCTATCGCTCACTGCGTGGTGTGGTCATTCCGATGCTGGTTGTGATGCTCTCTGTGCTGGCTGCGATGGGAATTATGGCCGCAGTTGGCGTGCCGATGTATCCGACCACAACAATGGTGCCCGTTACATTGATGGCCATCGGAGTGGCGGATGCAATCCACATTCTGGGTAAATATTATGAACTGGTGCTGCTCAGGCCCGACCTTGAGCGCAGTGTGCTGGTGAGTGATACCATGAATGAGATGTGGGGGCCTGTTGTGTTGACATCATTTACAACCGCAGCCGGATTCCTCTCGTTTTTGATCATGGGTATGGTACCGCTACAGATGATGGGACTGTTTGCGGCCATTGGAATTATCTATGCGATGTTTGTCTCTCTGACGCTGGTGCCTGCAATACTGGTTCTATTACCCGTAAAGGCATCGAGGAAGTTGACGGAGCGTTCTAAAGAGGCAGGGCTTGAAGAGGCCGGGCAAATATCCGTGGTGCTTGCACGCCTGGGGCGCTGGGTTAGTCGTAACAATGAAAAAACCTTGTTACTGACCAGCGGTCTGATGTTTATTGCAGCGGCAGGTGCTTCACTGGTCTATGTACAGGACTCCTACATTGCCAACTTCAAACCGGATTCGGTGATTGTTAAAGCGGATCACGAAATCAACAAACGCTTTGTCGGTTCTTACCAGCGTAACATTCTGCTTGATGCAAAAGAGCGCGATGCATTTTATAACCCGAAACTGTTGCAGGCGATATGGGATTTTCAGCAGGAGGTTGAACTGGTGGAAGGCGTAGGTGGCACTATTACGATTGCCGATTTTATTCGCCGAATGCATCGGGTGATGAACGAAGATCGTCCTGAGATGGCAAAAATACCTGATTCAAGTGATCTGATTGCCCAGTATCTGCTGCTCTACTCATTTTCAGGCGCACCGGATGACTTTGCGGAAGTGGTCGATAGTGATTATCGCCAGGCCAATATCCGGATTTTCTGCACATCCGATAACTTTATCGATGGCAGTCATGTGGAGAAAGAAGTGAACCGTCTGGCACACAAATATTTTGATCCGATGGGTATTGACTGGAGCATTGCCGGTAATGCTCATATCGGTTATGTGCAGACCAGAATGATCACCGATAATCTGCGTTTCAATATTATGACGACTGTCATCACGATTTTCCTTTTTGCCTGGGCGATGATGCGGTCGCTGGTTGCCGGTCTGTTTGTGATGGTGCCTGTACTGGCTGCAGTCATACTGAATTTCGCTATTATGGGTATTGCCGGAGTTACCATCGGCTGGGGCTCATCAATGTTTACATCGGTGGCCATCTGTATCGGCGTCGACTATGCTATTCATTTCATCTATAAGGTGAAACATGAGTATGCACGTCTGCCGGATATGGCTTCCATTCTGCCGTTTAGTCTGGCGACAACAGGCAAAACCATCTTCTTCAATGCAGTGGTGGTGATTGCCGGGTTCATGGTGCTGCTTGCCAGCCAGATGCCGCCAAATCAGCAGATGGGGTTGTTGGTATCGGTGGCGATGTTCTCATCATTTGTCGCAACGCTTACCGTACTTCCGGCATTGATCATGACGGCACGGCCAAAATTTATTTTCAAAGGAGAAACATCATGAATCTTGGAAAAGTTGCTTTGATTATTTTTACCCTCTCTATTCTGACGGGGATGGGCTCTGTTCTCTCATACAGTGAAGAGATGAGCGGCCTTGATATCATGAACAGGGTGGATAACCGCGATGATGGCGATGACCTGATTCAGAAGATTCATCAAAAGCTGATTGATAAGCGTGGAGGGGTGCGAGAGCGTGAAATGATCGCTTTTCGTAAAGATTACGGAAAGGACAGCAAGTCGATCTCCTATTTCTTGAGCCCTGCAAACATTCGCGATACTGCACTCTTAACCTACGATTATGATGGTGTGGAGCGTGATGATGATCAGTGGCTCTATCTGCCGGCGCTGAAGAAGGTGCGGCGAATCTCCAGTGCAGATCGTGGCGATTACTTCATGGGTACTGATTTCACCTTTGAGGATATCAAACAGACGCCGGAACTTGAGGATTATCACTGGAAACTGGTCGGTTCGGAGAATATCGATGGGCATGATTGCTGGGTGGTTGAGGGCGAGCCCAAGACCGATGAATTGAAAAAGAACCTGGGCTACTCCAGGACCCGCAGCTATATCCGCAAGGATATTGATGTAAACATCCGCACCGACTACTGGGATCGGAAAGGCCAGGAACTGAAGCATTTTAATGTTCTCGAGTTGATACAGATTGATGGTATCTGGACAGCCACAAAGATGGTGATGGAGAACATCCAGACAAAACATCTTACCGAGATGACATTCACCGAACAGAAGTACAATACCGGCCTCTCTGACCGTACATTTTCCGAGCGAATGCTGAAGCGCGGCTATCGCGGTAAATAGATAAAACGCAATTTGCCGGGTATTAAGATATCCGGCATCGGTTTTGCTGTTGATGGAATTGATGTCCACAGCAACAGTTGCAATATGCAACTAACAAGGGCAGGGTTCGTCGTACAGGAGTGAAAGATGAATGAGTCTGTTAAGGATTTTCAGCTTGAACAGGCTATCGGCCTGAATGTAAACCGCACGGCATTTCTGATGGCCGAGGAGATTGCCAGAAGGTTTTCAAACCACGGCTACCCCTTATCTGCCCAGGACTTCGGCATTATTTTTCGCCTGTTTAAACAGGGTTCGATGACACAGGTTGAGATTGCAGCATTGATGATGCGTGATAAAACCACCATTACCCGCCGCATTGACGGGCTGGTAAAAAAACAGCTTGTAGAGCGCAACCCTGATCCGAATGATCGTCGCTGCTTTCGCATCGAGTTAACAGAGGCAGGGCATCGGGCACTGGAGGTGATGATTCCCCTGGTGCGTGATTTCCAGCAGGAGGTACTCAGTGATATCCCGGATGAAGAAAAAGCAATCACGATCAAAACGCTGAAACATATTTCAGACAAGCTAATCAACCTGAAGTGAAAATAATAAAGAGAAGGCGATGGTGAGTGCATCGAAAAAATTAAAACCGTATCCGTATGAGAGGCGTATAAGGAAGCTAAAATGAAAAATATTTTTAACTGGGTTCTTATCCATCCGAAAGCGATTTTGCTGCTGCTATTGCTGGTCACAGGCCTGGCAGTCAACCAGATGCGTCATATCTACATCGAGACCGATCTGGAGGCGATGCTTCCGAAGCATAGTGATGCCTATATCAACAAGCAGGTGCTAGAAGAGCGTTTCGGCAGCACGGATATGGTTATTATCGGTATCATAAACAATGAAAAAGACGGTATTTACAATAGGCATACCCTGGCGCTGGTTCAGGAACTGACTGACTGGCTGGGTAAACAGCCCCTTTTCCGTACGCTGGCGTTGAATGACCTGCTTTCACTGGCGACGATCAAGGATATTCGAGGCTCTGAGTCGGGGCTTGATGTCGAAAAGTTTATGGATGGTGTGCCTGAAACCCAGGCGCAAATTGATTATCTGAAAAAACGCATGCATGAGTTTGGTGTCTATGAGGATGTGATCGTCTCAGCCGATGGCAGCGGCACTATCTTTGCGGTACGCCCGTTACCCGACTCGCGGCATAAATATGCAGAAATCTATGATCTGGTCAAAGCCAAGGTGGAAGAGATGGAAGCACGCGGGGGTACTGAGCGTTTCTTTATCTCCGGCCGTCCGGTGATCGAGGGTGTATTCGGTGTATATATGCCGGAAGAGATGAAACGTATGCAGCCGATCATCATAGCCTTGCTGCTGCTGTTACTCTATCTCTCTTTCCGTACGCCGCGAGGGGTGCTGCTGCCGATTGTGGTGGTGTTGATGGCCGAAATATGGACGCTGGGAACAATGGCGGCGCTGGGTGCTCCGATCTATACGATCACCACCATGTTGCCGATTCTTATTCTGGCGATTGGCATCGCCGATGCCGTTCACTTCCTTAGCCGTGAACGCCTGCTGGCTCATCATCAGGCTTATGCTCATCGTAAAGAGCGGCTGGTCGAAGTGATGCATGAATTGTGGAAGCCGATGCTGATGACCTCAATCACCACCGGTGCCGGTTTCCTCTCCATGCTGGCTTCGGAACTGCCGCCGATTCGCGATTTTGGTGTGTTTACAACCATCGGTATCGCCTATGCCCTGTTGATCAGTATGCTGCTGTTGCCTGCTGCACTGATGGTGTTGCCAGAAAAGGAGAAACATAGCGAGCGCAAGCCGCTGTTTTCCGGTTACGTGGAGTGGCTGGGCGGGGTAGTGCTGCGTCATCCCAAACGTATCATGGCCTTCTTTGTTACGCTGTTGGTCATATCAGTTGTCGGTGTTATGAAGCTGGATGTGAACGCATCGCTGGTGGATCAATTCAAGCCGGACGATCCGATACGTCAGGCCGATGAGATACTGAATCAACATTTTTCCGGTACTACCAGCCTGGATGTCATGATTGACACGGGAAGAGAAAACGGACTGCTTGAGCCCGAATTTTTGCAACATCTGGTCGATCTTCAGAAGGAGGTCGAGAAAGATCCGATGGTTGGTGACACATCTTCAATCGCAGAGTTTCTGCAGACGATGAATCAGGCGCTACATGCTGACGATCCGGCCTGGAATCGTGTGCCGGATTCCTCCGATCTGGCTGCGCAGTATCTGCTGCTCTACTCTTTCTCCGGGGCGCCGGATGATTTTGATACCTTCATAACCGGCGATTACCGTCAGGCTCACCTGCGCATCAATATAAAAACGGATGAAACCAAAGTGGTAGCCACACTACTGAGCAGACTGAAGAGCAAAACTGATCTCTGGTTTCCGGAAGATCAGGGATTCAAAGTGGAGTGGGCCGGTACAGGCTTCACCGTTCATCGCCTGTCTGAAATGATTATTAATGGTCAGATGGGTTCGCTTGCAGTCTCTATTCTTGCCATTTTCCTGCTTTGCTGGTGGATGTTCAGGCATCTGCTGATTGCAGTCATTGCAATGATTCCGGTATCGCTGGCAGTTACGGTAAACTACGGCATGATGGGAAATATCGGTATTCCGCTTGATATTGCTACAGCGTTGACCGGTGCGATGGCGCTCGGTATCGGGGTCGATTTCGCGATCCATTATCTGCACCGCTATCATGAAGAGAGTGTAGCCGGCCACAGCTATGAAGAGAGTGTGATCAACACCAACCGTAGCGTTGGTCATGCCATTCTTTTTAACACCTTTGTTGTCGTTGGCGGTTTTCTGGTACTATTAACTGCTGCGTTCTATCCACAGATGAAGCTGGGGGCGTTGATCGCAGCAACAATGGTGATCTGTTATCTGGCCACCTGCTATCTGTTCCCGGTATTGCTGGGTCTGGGAAAGGGCAAGATTAAGGTATGAAACGATTGGGGATCATGAAAAAACTGCTGCGCATCACTTTTGCTGCGATGCCGCTCTTTTCTTCAACGGCCTCTGCATTCGAGTGGACAATGTACGGTTCATTGAAGAATGAGACGTCCTATTTTGTTTCGGGTGAGAAGCGGCTGGATAAGGTTCAGAACCGGCTCGATCTGAAGCCGGAAGCGGTGCTGACTGACCGGCTGGAATTTCGGGGAAGGGCACTTGTATGGTATGACGCGGCAATGGACATCGAAGCTACCAATGCCACGGATTTGAGTGCATCGATCAAGAAGCATTATCGTTACTACTCGAGAGTTAAAGAGGCATACTTGCTTTATGGCGGTGATGACTTTGATCTGCGTCTTGGTCAGCAGCAGATTGTCTGGGGCAAGACCGATGGTCTGAGAATGCTCGATATCATCAACCCGCTGGATATGCGCGAGTTTATCCTTGATGATTTTCTTGATTCACGTATTGGGCTGGTTGCCGCACGGCTGAACTACTATGCCTATCTGGGCGACAGCGAGCATGAATTTGAATTGATCGTAATTCCCGATGCAAAGGTGGCTGAGATTGCGCCAATCGGATCCCGCTGGGGGTTTTCGCTGCCAGCGATTCCGTCCGGCATTACACCGGCATTGGTGGCGGGAAGCAAGCCCAACTGGGCATCCGGGAACCTCGAATATGGCGCAGCATGGCGTGCCAATCTTGATGGTTGGGATTTGTCGTTGAACTGGTTCTATGGATGGAAGGATACGCCCAACCTGCAGAAAGAGCTTACAGGTACAACCATGTTTATCACGCCGATCTACTCTCGCATGCATACGGTGGGCGGCTCATTCTCCAATGCCTTTGGTGCGTGGGTGGTTCGCGGCGAGATGGCGGCGAATATCAATGAAGGTCTGGATACAAGTGGCGTAACGGCTGCCACATCGGTTACAAAACGGACAACCTTGAATGCCGCTGTGGGAATTGATTACACCGCCAATAACTGGACGGTTAGCCCACAGTTGTTTGTGCGTTACATCAGCGGGTGGAGTAGTGTCATAACAGAGAAGCGTACATCCGGCTTTGTCAGCCTGCGTCTGGCAACCGATTATATGAACGAGAAACTGAAGCCTGAGATGATCGGACTGTATAACTGGGCCGATCAGAGCTGGATGTTGCGCCCCAAGGTCAGTTATGAGTTTAGCGATCATATCAGGGCTACAGCGGGCATTGACCTGTTTGCCGGTAATACATCCAGCTTCTTTGGGCAGTTTGATAAAAATGACCGGATCTATACCGAAGTTGAATATACATTCTAGGGCTTGTTAACAGGTTCTGATCAAACCCCTTATTGCATTGCGTTACCGAATCTCCCGGATCCGGGAAGTGATGTGGGAAACGTGTAGTTAAAAGCTGACCTTGCTTCCCGCTCATCTATTGTTTCGCTTCATGGGCAGGCATGAGTAAGGTGAGTGGCGTGGCTTATAATGAAATGAGCTACCTGGATAAGCTGGATGCTCTCCGGGATGTGTACGGCATGTCGTCCTCGCTGGCGGAAGCCATCGGCGTATCCCGAAGGTCACTTCCCAACTGGCGTGACAGGCCGGAGTCGATCAAGCCTGCGTATCGTTTGAACATTGATATTCTATGCCGCAATGGAGCATGCGATGGTGCATGGCCGATATGCACCACTGATTCGTCTGTTCCACGAAGCGGCAAAAATCAACTGTTGAGTGGCAGACGGATCAATGGGGAAACCAATGAGAATCGCTATCGTAGCTAAAAGAGGTAGAGTAGCATGGCCCCGAATGCCTGTAACCGCAGAGGGAACAAAAACGACGATCAATCAATCCAATTAGAATTGCTATCGAGGCTAAAAAGAGAGGTAGGGCAAGTCCCTACATGTATGCGATTGCAAAACCTACAAAAACGACCATCAACCCATCCATCACCCAAATCCACGTCCTCAATGGCTTTCAGAGGGCGTTTATTGCCATAGATCATATCACCCTTTGCAAACAGCACTTTCAGAAAGAAGAAGGCTGTGGCTGGATTGATGATAAAGGGCAGTACCAGCATAAGCCGCTTCCGCGCTTGCCTGGAGTTCAGGACGGATACTCCCTTGGAGTGCAGCGCACGCTCAAACCGCTCAACACGACGAATTGCCAGTGCAGGCAGGTTTAGAAACGCAAACACAATGGAGAGAAAGCCAAACCAGAATATGACCTGCTTATCATCGCCCCAACCAATGATATACGCGATTACCAGTGCGATAACACAGGGAACGAGAATGGCATGAGCCAAGTCGGGCAAGTTGATTTTCCATGACCGCAACAGTCGGTCAATCATCACAGCAACCATTCCACCCAGCGTGCCAAATGTCAGAATGAAAAAAGCACTCATAGAAAGTATAAACACTGTATCCGAATCCATATCATTTCTCCTTCATCTCATACTTCTGCTATGAGAATACCATACCTGAAAAAAATGCAAGCCCCTGAATCAGAGTGAATAACCTGCAATTTCCGAATGTTTCACCGTGAAAGCTGCACACAGGGCAGTTATAATTCAATCGTGGCAATTTGGTTTGAGCTGAATGTGTTATGTATCTCCCGGCCTTCGGGCTGGGAGCGGATTGAAACAAGAAAGAGGGGCGCAAATGCGCTCCTCTCATTCTTAATGCGGCATTATAAACTCAAGTCGCATATGACGTGCGGAGCCGCTGGTTTGATTCACCAAGCGTGTTACGTCCACCGGGAACTTGCGTGGAGGTGCTGATGCCGGAGCATCTCATTTCTTAAATTCTTTTTTCTTCCCAGATTCACTTTTTCTGGTCAACCATCTGAACACCTGCTTCTTACCATATTTTTTGGCCAAATCGGCAGCGGTCATTCCACCCTTGTCTCTCAATGCTAAGTTTGCTCCCCAGTTCTCTAAGAGCTGAACCGCTTTGAGATTTCCAGTTAGCGCAGCAGTGTGCAAGGCAGAGTTCCCATAATCATCGTGAGCATTAACGTCTGCTCCATGTTTTACGAGATACGGAATGAGCTCAGGATGTCCGCCAAGCACAGCTCCCGTAACTATACCATCTCCTGAGAAACTACGTGCGTTAATATTAGCACCCTCCTCAAGCAATATATCCAACAACCATTTCTGACCGCCTGCAGCGGCTGCCAATAGAAGTTTGTTTGGGTTTTGAATCTTGGCCCCTCTTCTGGTCAGATAGATAATCATATCTCTGTTCCCGACGGACGCAGCCAATTCCAGCGGATTGCACTTCGCATTCACATTAGCAAAGGATTCAACCAATAGTTTTACAGCAGACAGATTATTGCCATTAGCCGCATAACAAAGGGGCGTGTCGCCAAGGTCATCTTGAACATCTACATTGATCCCATACCGATAGTATTGGTCAACAATCAAGAGAATAGCCATCCCGGACAAGTTCTTGGCCGCCAAATGCAAGAGGGTGGCTTTGCTGAGTCCGTATCGTGCTGGGCTACCTCGTGATGCTATCCGAGCGCCTTTAGCAAGCAGGAGACGAACTGCGTTTTCCTGCCCTGCTGCGGCAGCCATTGATATTGGAGTCTCTCCCATTGTGTTCATGACATTCACATATGCGCCGTGATTGATAAGAGTGTGGACTGAATCTGTGTGTCCCATCCACGCTGCATAGTGCAACGGCGTAAACCCATTCTTGTCCTTCCGGTTTACCATTTCTCCTTTCTTGATTGCATCCTCTATACCTTTTACATCACCTGATTTTGCATAGTCGAAAATTGATGTGGCCATTGCATTGAATGGGGCCAACAGAGGCCAAAACGTAAGAACCGAAAACAATACAAGTGCCTTTTTTGTTGCCATGATCTTCATCTCCACTCAAAATCAATGAAGTCTGCCGCACGCTTTGAATTGATGTTGTAGAGGCGTCCTTGCAACGCGGCAATGTGGGAATACGCGAAGGAAACACCATAAACAAAGTCTCCGGGTTGAGTGAGGAACCGGAGCATTTTATGGGCAATCGGGGAGTAGAGAGAAGGGCGTTTTATTTTTTTTGGTTCTCCGTCTTTCCCTGTAATAACTTGTCCATTGTCATTCAATTCGATCCATTCTGCTGTTAACATGACCGCATTGGCATTCCAAACAGGGTGAAAACCAAGGATAGCATCTCGAAACGGATCTGCCTTTGTTTTGAATGGTTTTCTGAAAATGAAAGAAATCCACAGCGGGTGTTCCTTGTTTTCCTTATCCTTGATTCCATGTATGGCGAACACAGGTGTATTCTCTTCACAATCGGCTATGCATTTCAGCGCCAGGCCTTCCTTGGCGGTGAAAGATTGGAGTCTCC
>CAZLJF010000013.1:0-48148 GCA_964559845.1 uncultured Zetaproteobacteria bacterium
AACTTGTTGAATGGCCTTTTTTCCACCCTCTGCGTAAGAGCGCGCTTAGACATTTCTCTACGAGAAACGGCGCGTAAGGGGCTGGCCCTTAACCCCGATGCAGTTTATTATTTATTTCTGAACTTTTTTCGACGTTACCTATTTCAATTTTGGGAAGGAATAGGGCATCTTGATGGCAGAGTACCATTTATCGCTGAAGGTCGGCTCAAAGGGCAAAACAGCCCCGCATTTCAATTACATCTACGCTTCGGGAAAATACGCAGCCAAGCGCGGCGTGGAACATATCGAGCATGGCAACATGCCAATATGGGCAGTGGGTAAGCCTGTTCTGGCAGGCATCCGGCAAGTTCGGGCGAGCCAACGGCGCCGTCTACCGGAAACTGAAAATATCACTGCCAAGAGAGTTGCCGTTGCCGCAGCTTACTCCTTTGCACTCAGCAACACGACTGCCTGAGCGGCAATGCCCTCTCCGCGCCCTGTAAAGCCAAGATGTTCGGTGGTCGTTGCCTTGATATTGCACCGGTCAACATCCATACCCATGGCAGAAGCCAGACTCTCGCGCATACTGGCGATATAGGGTGCAAGTCTGGGAAACTGGGCAATCACTGTTGCATCCAGATTATTCACAGACCAGCCAAGCTCACTCAGGCTCTGCATCACACGAGCTAACAGCTTCATGCTATCAATACCGGCATATTGCGGATCACTGTCCGGAAAGTGATGGCCAATATCGCCGAGCCCGGCGGCGCCAAGCAGCGCATCACAAACAGCATGGACAAGCACATCGGCATCTGAATGTCCGGCAAGACCCGATTCATGGGGAATCTCAACCCCGCCCAGTATCAGCTTCCGTCCTTCACAAAAGGCATGTACGTCAAATCCCTGTCCGACTCGCATATTCATTACTGTCTGCCTCCTGAAAAAACGACCGCTCCGCCCATGTACGGACGGAGAATGCTGTCGGCATTCGGGTCAATCAATCCCCTTCCAGATGCGAACGCAACCACTCCATATCTGAGCGGGTGGTAATCTTCCTGTTCATGGCATCACCCTGGCTGATATAAACAGGAAACCCTGCTGCTTCCAGTACAGATGCATCATCGGTATGAGTATGCAGATGCTGACGCTCTCTCTCAATGGCCTGTACAAACCAGTCGCGGCGCGCCACCTGCGGCGTCTGCACCGCTCTCAGCATCGTTCGATCCGGTGTCTCAAGCACCCGCCCCTCGGCATCCACCTGCTTGATGGTATCATGTACCGCCACACCCGGAACCGCCGCACCATGTTTCCCTGCTACATCCAGCACATCTTTCAGAAGCTGTTTTGAAGGCAGTGGCCGGGCTGCATCATGAACGCCCACCATATCAATATCATCCGGCAGGGCCGCCAGGCCATGCTGCATGGATATGGAGCGTTCGGCACCGCCTGCAACCGGTGGGCGCAGATCAAACGGAAACTTACAGTTCCTGATGATGCCTGCATAATGCACATCCTCTTCAGCAATGACCGGCTGAACAACAGCGATGCGCGGCTCCCGGGCCAGGGAGTTCAGGGTATGCAGCAGCAACGGCTTGCCGGCAACAACGATATACTGTTTTGGCATCACACTGCCAAAACGGCTACCACGGCCCGCAGCCAACAATAAAATCGCAACTCGCATAGGGCATGATTGTGCTGCTTCACAGTGCCAGGTCAATCAATCCGACAAGAGCATGGCCAACCATTGCGCAACGCAGACGCATCGGATATAAACCTGCCATGTCATTCATCTATCTTTTTCCGCTTGCCGGCCTGCTGACGCTGATATGTGCCTGTATGGTATGGAGCGATGTCTGGAGAACCTCTGAACCGGACAGGGCAATCAAGAAACCCATCATTGAAACACTGCTGCTGGTTTCAATCGCACTGACCATCTGGGGATGTTTCCAGCTTGAACCCCTGACCGACCAGGGCATCCGTTTTTCACTGGTGGCTGCTGTTGCCATTGCCACGCTTCTGGTTCAGGGCATGTATCTGATCGGTCTGTGGCAGCATGGCATCCGCGGCCTGGGCCTCTTGCTTCTGCCTGCAACTGCTGTCCCGCTACTGCTGGTTCCATTGCTTCCGGAAAACGGCAGCGAACAGTGGATCCATACCTCCTCCCTGCTGGAATCCGGACACCTGCTGATTTCACTGCTTGCCTATGCCATTCTGACGCTGGCGGCCATTCATGCAATTATGCACCTGCTGCTGGATCGCGCTCTCAAGAAGAAAAAGATCAGTCCGCTGATGCAGGCGATGCCATCGCTGTTTGAGATCGAGATACATCTCTTTGCCCAGGTACGCTGGGCCACTTCACTTCTGGCCATCGGCATTCTTACAGGCCTTACATGGCAGTGGGTGGAATTGCAGCATTTTACACTCTTTAACCATAAAGTACTGCTGGCTCTCTTCTCGTTTGCCGTACTTCTGCTGCTGCTGTCAAAACGGAAAAAAGCGGGCTGGCACGGGCGCAGGGCCAGCCATATGGTGCTTGCCGCCTATACCCTGCTGCTGCTGGCCTATTTCGGTGTTAAGCTGATAACCTCCTGGCTGGCCTGACAGAAGACTCTACAATGAACATTATTGGCATCTCTCTACCGGCGGCTGTTGGCATCCTGGTTTTCCTGCTGCTGCTTTCCGCCTTCTTTTCAGGTTCGGAAACGGCCTTGACACGTGCACGTCGGGTACGTCTCCGGCTGTTGAGCAACCAGGGCAACACGGGTGCGAAGCAGGCCAACCACCTGCTAAAGAAGCCGGAACAGATGTTATCCACCATCCTGCTTGGCAATAACTTCGTCAATATTGCTGCAACTTCACTGGCAACAGCGATTTTTGTCGCCGCCTTTGGCGAAGCCGGCATATTTTATGCCACCATCGCCATGACCGTGATCGTCCTGATCTTTGCCGAGATCCTGCCGAAAACCATGGCTGTAGCACATGCAGAGGCCATTGCCTGCCGTGTCTCTAAACCGCTGAACTGGATTCAGAAGCTTCTCACCCCCGTTATTGTGGTTCTGATGCGCATCATCACCCTTTTTCAGCGGCTCTTTAAGGTGCCTGAAAAGAGAGAGCTTGGCTTTAATCATCAGGAACTGGCCACTATGATCGATATGAGTGCCGAAACCGGCATGCTGGATGCGGCCAGGGAACAGATGCTGGTGAGTTCGCTCAGGCTGCACGAAGTGCCGGTGAAATCACTGATGACGCCCCGCAAGGATATGACCATGCTGAATGCGGCTCTCTCCGTGGAGGAGTGCCGTCAGCAGGCCGTGAAAAACCCCCACTCCCGCTATCCCGTTTTTCATCAGAAGTCGGACAACATTCTCGGCATCGTGCATCTGCGTGAACTGTTTAAACTTAAAGAGCTTGATGCCCCGATGGCGCATGCCATGATCTGGCACGATCCGCCTTTTGTACCGGCCAACCGTAATGCGCTCGCCCAGCTTTTTGAGTTCCAGAGCAGACACCAGCATATGGCCATTGTTGTGGATGAATTTGGTGATATTGAAGGGCTGATCACACTGGAAGATATTATTGAGGAGATTGTCGGCGAAATTGTCGATGAATCCGACGTTCCATCACTTCCGGAAGTGTGGCCGCAACCGGATGGTTCACTGGTGGTGGCCGGAACCGCCAATATCCACGACATCAACATGGCACTCGACACACAGATGCCGGAGGATGGTGCAACCACCATTGGCGGGCTGCTTGTCCATCTGCTTGGTGACCAGCCGGAGGATAAGCTCTGCATCGATATCAATGGCGTTCATGTTGAAATCATCAGTCTTCGGGGCAACTGGATCAGACGCGTAAAGATTACAAAGGCGGTATTATCCCCATCGACTCATCACGACAGCGAATGACAGCGCTGTTGCAACGCACAGAGATCGTTCCAGGCATGGCGTTTCTGCTGCGGTGAACGCAGCAGATAGGCAGGGTGATATATCACCCGTACGGGAATGCCATGATAGTCATGCCACTTTCCACGCATCGCTGAAAGCGGCGCATCGGTTTCAAGCACTGTCCGGGCAGCGACACGGCCCAACAGACAGATCAGTTTCGGGGAGAGTGCTTTAAGCTGCGCATCAAACCACTTGCCGCATGCTTCAACCTCTTCAGGCTTCGGATCACGATTGTTGGGAGGCCGGCACTTGACCGTATTCATGATATAGACCTGTGACCGATCCATGCCCAGAGATGCCAGCATACGATCCAGAAGCTGTCCTGCCCGGCCGACAAAGGGTTCCCCCTTCAGATCCTCATCACGTCCCGGCGCTTCGCCGATAAAAACAATATCAGCCTTCGGATTACCCACGCCAAACACCACACGATTCCTCTGCTCGGCCAACGGACAGGCGGTGCAGGAGGATGCCTGCATCGCCATCTCTTCCAGAGAGGGAGTATCCGGCAGTGCAGCGGCATTGATTAAATGCTGCTGCGATATGTTCAGGTTCGCAGGGGCTCTATCCGAAGAGGTGGCAACCGTCTCTTCGACAAATCCACGTACAGCCCGATTGCCAGAGTGAACAGCAAGCGGTGTATGCACCCCAATCTCACGAAGATAAAACGCCTGAAAAGCGGAGCTTCCCGACATGTGAAGCTATCCGAGCAATGAATCGACCGCAGAGCCTGAGCCCAGATAGACAGGTACGCGCTGATGCAGGGCATCCGGTTCAACATCCAGTACAGCCAGATCGGCACTCGTATTCGCCCTGCCTCCGGCCTGCTCCATCAAAAAAGCCATCGGGATCGCTTCGTACAACAGGCGCAACTTGCCATTGGTATTTTTCTTATCGGCCGGATAGAGAAAAATGCCGCCCTTGAGAAGGGTGCGATGCATATCCGCCACCATCGAGCCGACATAACGCATACCCAGGCCGGTTGAGGCCTTCATCGACTCCAGCTTCGTACCCATGCCATGAAGCCATTTATCGGCATTGGCCTCATTCACAGAGTAATAACCGCCCGATGCCGGAATACGCATATCAGGATGACTCAGCTCAAAACGTGCATCAGCAGGATTGAAGGTATAACCATGCACACCTTCGCCGACAGAACAGACCAGCATCAATGAAGGGCCGTACAGCACATAACCTGCCGCCACAACTTCACGCCCGGACTGCAGCGTATCGGACACATGGGGACGCTGACTGTTCGGGGTTTTGCGCTTCACAATCGAAAAGATCGTACCGACAGGACCATCGATATCCAGATTGGATGAACCATCCAGCGGATCAACCAGCACCACCCAGTCGGCATCGGCATATTCATCAATCACCAGCAGTTCTTCCTGCTCCTCCGAACCCACGGCGCAGACGTGGCCGGTTGAACGCATCTCATCAAGAAAGATTTTGTCGGAGAGTATATCGATCTTCTGCTGCTGCTCACCCTGAACATTCTCTGCACCGGCAGCTCCCAGTGCATCCCGAAAAACAGCGCCTCGCAACAGTGCGGATATCTCTATCCCGGCACGGCCAACACCTTGAATAATCGGCATCATCGCCGGGCCATTCGCACCCTCTTTTGCAATACGGTTCAATGTGACTGGCATCTTAATCCCTCCGAACTTTTATCTCTTAAAAAAAACTGACTGCATCATAACAATGATCGTATCAGGATACAAAAAAGCCCCGGACTTCCTGCTCTTCACCCCTACGAGGCCGCCGTTGCATCGCTGGTGTTAAAAATTATCTCCAACCATTTTGTCGAACCTGAAATGCAGGATTCCCATCTCCATCCGCCCATGAACAGGCAGCTTTGGTGAACAGAATAAAAACACGTTTTGCTGAACAAAAAGCTGGATAAAAAAAAGCCTCAGGCAGGAAGCCTGAGGCCTTATCAATCATACTGGCGGAGCGGACGGGACTCGAACCCGCGACCTCCGGCGTGACAGGCCGGCATTCTAACCAACTGAACTACCGCTCCAGGGTAGAAATGGTGGGCGCTGCAGGACTCGAACCTGCGGCCACCGCCTTGTAAGGGCGGTGCTCTACCAGCTGAGCTAAGCGCCCGAAAAAAACAAGGGCCAAACCAGCCCTTGTTTTTTTTCGTGAGCGGACGAATCCGCTCAGATAACCATCTTACTTAACAGCGTCTTTCAAAGCCTTGCCAGCTTTGAACTTAGGCGCTTTGGATGCAGGAACATTAATAGTCTCACCTGTACGCGGATTACGTGCCGTACGTGCTGCACGATCTGATACTGAAAAAGTACCGAAGCCAACCAAGCTTACACTGTCGCCATTACCCAGCGCACCAGTAATACCGCCAATCACTGCCTCAACAGCTGCGCCTGCCGCTGCTTTGCTCAGATCGGCAGTCGCTGCTACATGATCAATCAATTCTGCTTTGTTCATTTTTCCTCCCGCTGATGCGTTCGATGGGGCGAACTATAATCATTTGACCCCATCCTCTGTCAACCGATTTTTTTAATAAAATTTCAAAGACTGAAAATTTTCAATGTGCCTTCACGGAACCGTTTTCCAGATGAATACCTGCAACCGACTCCGGCACAAAATCCGAGGGCATACTTAACCCGGCAGGCAGCCGCGTCAAGGCATGTTTAAGCACATCATCCATATGCGACACAATATGCACCTCAAGCCCTTTTAAAATGTTTTCCGGAATCTCTTTCAGATCCTTTTCATTCTCTTCCGGAATCAGCACATCCGTCAGTCCGCCACGGTGGGCGGCCAGCAACTTCTCTTTCAGGCCGCCAATCGGCAATGCCTTGCCGCGCAAGGTGATTTCACCTGTCATGCATACATGCTTGCTCACCGGAATCGCTGTGAGCGCCGAAACAATGGATGTTGCCATCGCCAAACCGGCCGAAGGACCATCCTTCGGAATCGCCCCCTCCGGCACATGCACATGGATATCCACCTTTTGATGAAAGTCACTCTTCAATCCAAGCTGGGTTGCCCGCGAACGAACATAGGTCAGCGCCGCCTGTACCGACTCCTGCATCACATCCCCCAACTGACCGGTAACGGTAAGCTTGCCCTTGCCCGGTGTCAGCGCTGTTTCAATCTGCAGCAGTTCCCCGCCAGCCTCGGTCCAGGCAAGACCTGTAACCACGCCGATCTGATCC
Source organism: uncultured Zetaproteobacteria bacterium (assembly GCA_964559845.1). Classification (GTDB taxonomy): domain Bacteria; phylum Pseudomonadota; class Zetaproteobacteria; order Mariprofundales; family Mariprofundaceae; genus WSZY01. Next base: position 7,109 of record CAZLJF010000013.1, read on the forward strand.
TTCTCCTCGGCAAGGCCGAAGCGATATTTGCGGACACCGAGCAGCGCTTCGAGATCAGATGCTTTGATATGCCGACTTTCCTTGCTGCCTGCCGCCACAACCTTGCGTGCTATCTTCCTGCACAACTTGGCCAAAGTGCGATCCAGGCTGCGAACTCCCGCTTCTCGCGTGTAATAGCGGACAATATCGATCAGTGCATCATCACCCAGACTGAACTGCTCAGCTTTCAGGCCATGATTCTTCATCTGCCTGGGAAGCAGATAACGCCTGGCAATGGCAACCTTCTCCTCTTCGGTATAACCCGAAATCCGGATAATCTCCATACGGTCAAGCAGCGGCCCCGGAATATTCAGGCTATTGGCAGTGGTGATAAACATCACCTCGGAGAGATCATAATCGACCTCCATATAGTGATCATTAAAGGTGTGATTCTGTTCCGGGTCCAGCACTTCCAGCAGTGCCGATGATGGATCACCGCGAAAATCCGAACCCATCTTGTCGATCTCATCAAGCAGAATCAGCGGATTCTTTGTCCCCGCCTTCTTCATCGACTGAATCACCTTGCCCGGCATCGAGCCGATATAGGTTCGCCTGTGGCCGCGAATCTCCGACTCATCACGCACACCACCCAGACTCATACGCACAAACTCACGACGCGTTGCCCGTGCAATGGAGCGTCCCAGCGATGTTTTACCCACCCCCGGCGGCCCCACAAAACAGAGAATCGGGCCTTTAAGCTTTTTGACAAGCTGCAGCACTGCCAGGTGCTCAAGTACCCGCTCCTTGACCTTCTCAAGACCAAAGTGATCCTCATCCAGCACCTTTTCAGCCGCAAGAATATCCCGGCGAATACGGCTGCGCTTCTTCCATGGCAGTTCAAGCAACCAGTCCAGATAATTCCGCACCACAGTCGCCTCGGCACTCATCGGCGGCATCATCTTCAACCGCTTAAGTTCGGCCTTCGCCTTCTCTTTTGCTTCTGCCGTTAAGCCCAGTTGCTCAATTTTTTCAGCCATCTCATCCAGTTCACTATGGGAATCCTCCTCGCCCAGCTCTTTCTGGATGGCTTTCATCTGTTCCGAGAGATAGTACTCACGCTGGCTCTTCTCCATCTGCCGTTTCACACGCGAACGGATACGCCTGTCCACCTGCAGCATCTCCATCTCTTCTTCCATAAAGATATAGAGGCGCTCAAGACGCTCGATCACGCTATCCAGCTCAAGCAGTGCCTGCTTGTCTTCCAGCTTCAGACTCAGATGCGAGGCGATGGTATCCGCCAGCCTCTCCACATCCTCAACGGCTGCAACAGAGACCAGCACCTCCGGCGGTGTCTTTTTATTCAGCTTTACATAGGACTCGAACTGCTGCTCCAGCGACTTGGCTACAATTTCCTGCTCACGAACATCTTCCTGCTTCTCCCGCATCGGCGAGAATGAAGCACGCAGACACTTGCCATCATCCCGGATATCATTCACACATATACGCGCGCCACCCTCAACCAGCACCTTGATGGTTCCGTCCGGCAGCTTCAGAAGCTGCAGAATACTGCCAACGGTTCCCACGCTATAGAGATCGGAAGCCTCAGGATCATCCTTCTCCGGATCTTTCTGGGCCAGAAGCAGGATCTGCTTGCCGGACTGCATCACTTCATCCAGTGCATACACCGACTTTTCACGCCCGACAAAGAGCGGTACGATCATATGGGGAAATACAACAATATCGCGCAGCGGCAAAACCGGCAGCATGCCGCCAGCATCGTTATCAAACGACTCTACGGTCTCATTTATCAATTCAGCCATCCGGCCTCCATAATTTGATAGTTTATGATCTGGCAACTCTCACAAGATTACCTGAAAACTGTTTTTACGGCTATACAGGATATTTTAAGTGCTGTGGCTTCATGCACATAAACAACGCTGCAGAGCCACAAAAGCAGTTCTAGGCAGCGGCATCATCGGCGTGGAAGAGCAGCACAGGCTTGGCATCCCCTTCAACCACATCGCGATTGATCACGCACTTTTCCACATTGCCCATCGTCGGAATATCATACATCACATCGAGCATGACCGACTCCATAATTGCCCGTAGCCCACGCGCACCCGTTTTGCGCTTAATGGCCTTGTCGGCAATAGCTTCCAGCGCATCATCGGTGAAGCTCAACTCCACATTGTCATAGCCGAGCAGCGCCTGGTACTGCTTCACCAGTGCATTCTTCGGTTCAGTCAGGATCTTGAGCAGTGCTTCTTTATCCAGCTCACTCAATGTCGCCACAGCCGGCAAACGGCCAACCAGTTCAGGAATCAACCCGTACTGGATCAGATCCTCCGGCTCCACCTGGCTCAAAATCAGACCGAGATCGCGCTCCTCCTCTGTCTGGACAGAAGCGCCGAAACCGATGGAACGCTGTTTGCCTTTGGCCTCGATAATCTTTTCAAGACCGGCAAAAGCACCGCCAAGCACAAACAGGATGTTGGTGGTATCAACCTGCAGAAACTCCTGCTGCGGATGCTTGCGCCCGCCCTGCGGCGGCACGGCGGCAACGGTTCCCTCGATCAGCTTGAGCAGTGCCTGCTGCACCCCCTCGCCGGAAACATCACGGGTGATTGACGGAGAATCGGCCTTGCGGGAAAGCTTGTCCACCTCATCAATATAGACAATGCCGCGCTGGGCCTTCTCAACATCATAATCGGCAGCCTGTAGCAGCTTCAGTATGATATTCTCAACATCCTCACCGACATAGCCGGCCTCCGTCAGGGTGGTTGCATCGGCCATAATGAAGGGCACATCAAAAATCCGCGCCAGTGTCTGCGCCAGCAGCGTCTTGCCACTACCCGTTGGCCCCAGCAGCAGCACATTGCTTTTGGCAATCTCCACATCGCTGTCCTCATTGTGGGCAATACGCTTGTAATGGTTGTAAACGGCAACGGAAAGCAACCGCTTGGAAGGCTCCTGACCAATCACATAGTCATCAAGAAATGCCTTGATCTCGGAAGGCTTGGGAAGACCGTCAGATTTTGACTCACTCTTCTTCTCATCACCGGAAAGCTCTTCAACAATAATCTCATTGCAAAGCTCGATACATTCATCACAGATAAAAACGGTCGGGCCTGCAATCAGCTTCTTAACATCATGCTGGCTCTTACCGCAAAAAGAGCAGTAGAGCGTTGAATCGCCACCGTTATTCTGTGTGCTCATACCTAACCTCCGGCATCCTCATCGCCCGACATATCCGCTCGGGAAACAAGCACTTCATCCACCAAACCGTAATCGCGGGCTTCTTCTGCGGTCAAGAAGTAATCACGCTCAACATCCTCGGTAACTTTCTCAAGCGGCTGGCCCGTATGGTGAGCCAGCATCCGGTTCATGCGGTCCTTCAGCTTCAGAATTTCACGGGCATGGATCTCAATATCGGTTGCCTGTCCCTGAAATCCACCCAGCGGCTGATGAATCATCACCCTTGCATTGGGCAAAGCATAACGCTTGCCAGCCGCACCTGCTGCCAGCAGCTGAGCACCCATACTGGCCGCCTGCCCCACACAGAGAGTGGAAACATCACAGCGGATATACTGCATGGTGTCATAAATTGCCAGGCCGGCGGTCACCAGACCGCCCGGACTATTAATATAGAGATAGATATCCTTGTCAGGACCTTCTGATTCAAGATAGAGCAGCTGAGCTGTGATCAGATTGGCCATATGATCATCAATCTGGCCTGAAAGAAAGACAATCCGCTCTTTCAGCAGTCTTGAATAGATATCGTAGGAACGCTCGCCTCGGGCTGTACGCTCCACTACCATTGGTACCAAATTCATGGATACTCCTGTAAATCGTTCATGTTACCTGCCCGCTTCGGACAGGGTTTTAAGACGAAATCAGGCCCGGTTCTGCTCTTCCTGCCATGCAGACAGAGTCTTCTTCACCTGTTTTGTTTTCGCCTGCGAGACAATATATTCGACACACTTGCCTTCTAGCAAGCGTTCACGAACCGAGGCAAGTTGTTCCTGCTGGCTCTTGATCCATGAAATGAACTGCTCTTTCTGCTCTTCCGGGTACTGTGCAGCCATCTTTTCCAGCTCTGCATCAATGTCGGCATCATCAACTTCCAGGCTGGCCTCATCACGAATGGACTGCAACAGCACAGAGAGCTTCAGCCCCTTCTCGGAGCGCTCCCGAACCTCACTCTTGAATGCCTCATCCTCAAACATCTCACGGGTCACTTCCATGCCCTGCTGCTGCATGTTCCGAACAACCCGCTGGGTGGTCGCCTTGATATCCTCTTCAATCAGGCGCTCCGGCAGCGAAACCTCATTGGCTGCCAGCAAGGCATCAAAGGCAGCTTCACGTGTACTCTGCCGGGAAGCTGTTGCAGCTTCATCTGTCAGACGGCCGCGCGCATCTTCCCGAAGTGCTGCCGCATCGTCAAAACCGAGCATGGCTGCCAGCTCATCTTCATCGGCCGCTTTCACGGACTTCGCCACACTCTTCACATGTGTTTCAAAACGGGCCGGCTTGCCTGCCAGGTGTGTTGCCTGATAGTTCTCGGGGAAGGTCACGTCAACCGTGCACTCATCACCAGCCTTCTTGCCAACCAGCTGATCTTCAAAACCGGGAATGAACTGACCAGCACCCAGCACCAGCGGTGTATCTTCGCCCCTGCCACCTTCAAACGGTTCATCATCGATAAAGCCGACAAAGTCGATGACCACCTGGTCGCCCTTCTCGGCGACACGGCCATCTTCAATTTCATATTTCACCTGTGATTCCATCAGACGATCAATAACAGTCTGAATATCTTCATCGGCAACTTCGACTTCCACCTCATCAAACTTCAGCCTGGAAAGCGGCTTCACCTTCACCTCGGGCCAGGTCACCACCTTCATACTGAACTCAAAACCGGAATCGGGCTGTACCGCAGGAATATCAAGCTCCGGCTGCGCTGCAGGAGTCAGACCGGAAGATTCAATCGCCGTCATATAATGTGCCTGGAGCAGTTCGGAAACCGTATCCTCATGCAGCTTGGCTCCAAACTGTTTTTTAAGCATATCCGCAGGTGTCTTGCCCTGACGGAAACCGGGCAGTTTGACAGACGCGGCCAGCTTTCTGGCCTGTTCTGCATGAATGCGGTCATACTCTTCCTGCGCAACCTTGACATGAACCTGATGTTCATTATCGCCGAGTTTCTTCACTTTCGTCTGGATCATCATCTCATCTCCGTTTGGTCATCAGCCATAAACACTGAAGGGCCGTCCACCTCATCCTGCCTGCACAGAAAAATTTGAAAGCCAGCCTTCTACATGTCGCATCAGTTATGGTACGAGGGGGGGGAGTCGAACCCCCACACCAAAGGTACTGGAACCTAAATCCAGCGCGTCTACCAGTTCCGCCACCCTCGCATATAAATCAGCCCGAATGAAAAAAGGAGCAGACTTTTCGTCTTACTCCCTTTCAAACGCGGGCGAACTATGCCTACCCATCACATCAAAATCAAATACGCAGACCATACTATTTCATGGCAAACACTTCGGCATCCGCCCACTCCTGTTTACTCTTTGATGCCCTGGAAAACCACTTCGCGGCATAGAGCACCTCTATATCCACGATCATCTCCTCCAGCGAAGCCAGTTGCGAAAACCGTCAACCACATCTTCCCAAAGTACTTTGATCCCCACCCGAATTGAAACTACAATAAATAGTGGAGGAAGCAGGCTATGTTCCACATTATTGACGATATACCGGAAGTACTGGCCACACTTAAGGGTCTTATTGAGAGCGCCGGATATGAGGCCATGCCATTCGATTCAGCCGAGTCATATCTGGAATATCTCAATTCGGCAGCATTTGTCGCTCCGGTAGCGATTCTTACTGATTTTGACATGCCGGGGCTGAACGGACTGGAACTGGTTAAGAAGGTTCGAGAAAAACTGCCGCTCCAGAAAGCAGTGATTGTTTCCGGTACACCCAGCCCCGAGCTGGACAGAGCGACTCATGCTCACCTGTGTGATTTGTTATCCAAGCCATACCGGCCTGAAGAGTTGTTTTCGCTATTGGAGATGCTGGTAAAGTGTGATCAGGCACGCCGATCAGACAAGGATACCTTCCAGACTCGTTGCAAACATGGTTTGGAGCATGAATGCCCGTTTTATCCCGACAAATCGCAAAAGTAGCCATGTCGCACAGACCAAACAGTCTGAAGAAACTAATCCCGCCCAGAAAAAGAAAAGGGGCTACTCTCGTAACCCCTTGTTTTGTATGGTGGGCCGTGTAGGTCTCGAACCTACGACCCGCTGATTAAGAGTCAGCTGCTCTACCAACTGAGCTAACGGCCCATAGCACAAACAGATGCGGACAAATTATATGCAACATCGTCCGGCTTTTACAGAGATATTGGCATATCCAGCACCTCTGCGCAAAGACAAAAACACACTTTTGACTTTGCGTTAACTGAATAAATACATCCATGTATTTTATTCAGCACCTATCAACAAACTGGGGTGGACGAGGGGACTCGAACCCCCAACAACCGGCACCACAAGCCGGGGCTCTACCATTGAACTACGTCCACCATCGTGTGCCGTATTCGACTGGCGCGCCTGGCAGGATTCGAACCTGCGACCTACGGATTAGAAGTCCGTTGCTCTATCCGGCTGAGCTACAGGCGCTCTGTCAGGCTTGCTGTCGAAAAATGGTCGGGGTGGAGGGATTCGAACCCCCGGCCCTCTGGTCCCAAACCAGATGCGCTACCAGGCTGCGCTACACCCCGTTGCATTTGACACCTTCCATCTCAAAACGGAAGGCGGCGCAACATAGGCGGAAGCGGCACGCTCGTCAATCCCCGATTCGACAAAAAAACGGGACAAGTGACCCGACCAATCAGGCAATATATAATCCCCGCCCCTTTTCATGTGAGGTAATGGTAATGGACAGTATCAGAGAGAGCATCAAAATGCGCGGCACCACCATCTGCTGTGTACGCAAAGAGAATCAGGTTGCCATTGCCGGTGACGGCCAGGTAACGCTGGGTGATACGGTAATCAAACATGGCGCCAGGAAGGTGCGTACCATCCGCGATGGTTCGATCCTGACCGGATTTGCCGGCTCCACTGCCGACGCCATGAACCTGTTTGAAAAGTTTGAAGCCAAACTGGATGAGCATGGCGGCAGCCTGACCCGGGCAGCTGTCGGGCTTGCCAAGGAGTGGCGTACGGACCGTTACCTGCGCAAGCTCGAAGCGATGATGATTGTTGCCGATCATGAGCGCACCCTGATCATCTCCGGTAACGGCGATGTACTGGAGCCGGATGAGGGCGTCGCTGCCATCGGCTCCGGTGGCGCGTATGCCAAGTCTGCTGCCATCTCACTGGTCAGACACAGCACGCTGTCTGCCCGTGAAGCTGCGGAAGAGGCGATGAAGGTCGCCGCCGATATCTGCGTCTATACCAACACATCCTTCACCATTGAATCACTGGAGAGCTGAAGATGAACCATACCATGACCCCAAGAGAGATTGTTTCGGAACTGGACCGTTTCATTATCGGGCAATCGGATGCCAAGCGCGCGGTTGCCATTGCCTTGCGTAACCGCTGGCGTCGGCAGCAGGTTGAATCACCGATGCGTGAAGAGATTACACCGAAGAACATCCTGATGATCGGTCCTACCGGCGTTGGCAAGACTGAAATCGCCCGCCGGCTGGCACGCCTGGCCCGCGCACCCTTCATCAAGGTAGAGGCAACCAAATATACCGAGGTCGGCTATGTCGGACGTGACGTTGAATCAATCATCCGTGACCTCGTTGATTTCGCCATCAAGATGGTACGCGAGGAGCATCTGCTCAAGGTACAGGCACGTGCCGAGGAGGCTGCCGAGGAGCACCTGCTCAATATTCTGATTCCGCACTCCATCGACCCGTCCGGACCTGTCTCGGCAGAAAAAAAGGATCCACAACACGATTCACGCGAAAAGATGCGTCGCAAGCTGAGGCAAGGCGAACTGGACAACCGGCAGGTGGAGATCGATATGCCCGAACAGATGCAAATGCCGATGTTCCAGCTCTTCTCCAATCAGGGCAGCGAAGAGATCGACCTGAACCTGAAAGATATGTTTGGCAATATGATGGGCGGCAAGAAGAAGGCCAAGCGCATGACTGTGAAGGAGGCGATGACGGTACTCAAACAACAGGAGGCTGACCGCCTGCTCGACATGGACCGTATCAAGGATGAGGCGATCGAACGCGCTGAAAACAGCGGTATCGTCTTCCTTGATGAGATGGACAAGATCACCCACCGCTCCGGCAAGGAAGGCGATGTCTCCCGTGAAGGCGTTCAGCGTGATCTGTTGCCACTGGTGGAAGGAACAAGCGTGAATTGCAGACACGGCACGGTCAAAACCGACCACATTCTCTTTATCGCTTCCGGTGCATTTCACCTCTCCAAACCTTCTGACTTGATTCCGGAACTGCAGGGGCGATTCCCGATCCGCGTCAATCTGAACGCACTGACCGAAGATGATTTCCGCCGCATTCTTGTGGAACCTGAATCATCGCTGACCAAGCAGTATGCAGCACTGCTGGCAACCGAAGGCGTGAAAGTGAATTACAGTGATGATGGCATTGCTGAACTGGCCCGACTCGCAGTACAGGTAAATGAAAAGACCGAAAACATTGGAGCCCGCCGTTTGCATACATTGCTGGAGCGTGTGCTCGATAAGGTAAGCTTTGATGCATCCGACCGGGCGGATAAAAACATTGAAGTGAATGCCGGATATGTCCGCGAACAGCTGGGAGATATTGCTGAAGATGTAGATCTTTCCCGTTACATTCTGTAGAAAACAGGTAGAAACACTCTCAAACAATAGCACACAAGTCATGCTGTTAGAAATCCACGTCGTGCTGCCTGAGTGTGTCCTGGACGAGATCAGTTTGATCCTTCAGATTAATCGCATAAGGTTATTGAAGTGAATGAGGGATATGTCCGGCTTATCGCAATTTAATCCACAAAAGGGCCGTGCTGATGGATTGACTCACCATGCGGTTTGCCGAAGCACCACATAAAACGGCTCTCTTCTACTGCTTCGATCATTAACACTGATTCATCTTTCACATAAGCAGCAGAGCCGGTATTTACTGACTCACCATTCAGGTCAACAGAACCTTCCACCACGTAGACAATACCCTGAAAACCTTGTGAAACACCGCGCTCAAGCTTTACACCCTCACCAAGAAAAATATCAAGATACTCCACATCTGTTTTCAACTGAATCGGCCCACCATCACCAACAATGCTACGAATCGATCCACCATCAATAAGTGTTTCCGGAACCTCACCTTTCTCGACCTGTTGATAGTCAGGATCAATGCCCTTCAAACTTCTTGGCAGGTTGATCCAGAGCTGAATGCCGGCCGCATGACCGTCGGGCATCTCCGAATGAACAATGCCTTTACCTGCCGTAAAGCGCTGGGCTCCGCCAGCATGCACCGTTCCTCTGTTGCCGAGGTTATCCGCATGCTGCATGCCGCCTGCAAACATATAGGTAATCGCCTCAAAACCGCGATGCGGATGATCAGGGAAACCGCCACTGGATATATCAAAATGATCCCACAGTACAAAAGGATCAAAGTTTCGAAGCCGGGGCACAGGCATCAACCGTTTGACCTCAACTCCATCACCTTCCGGTACAACTAACGCATGCTGAATATTAATACTCATATCAGACTCCTTGCTGATTCCTTAATAAGGGACACCAACAGCACGGCACAACTGCTGCATAAATGGCGTGGCGGCCTCAAAATAGCTGCTGATCAAGCCGGTCAGATCATCCTGAAGAATCAGCTCCGGCAACAGCGGTGCAACACCGATGAAATCCTTGCGCTTCAAATCCTCGATCATGGGATGATCAATCCCATACCCCTTGGGCGCGCGTTTCAGACTGTTACCAGCCAGAGCGTACACCTTTGAAAATGCAGGATGGTCGCGTGCATCCAGCCAGCGGGTCGGATGAGCATCGATATAGGTACGAATCTTCTTCAAAGTGCCCGCATCCGGATGCCAGATACCTGCACCAACAAATACCTCATGTGCCTCGATATGCAGATAAAATCCCGGCGCATGCACATCTCTGCCCTGCTCATGGCGAAACCGGATGCCAATATTGGTTTTATATGGCTGTTTGTTTTTTGAAAACCGCACATCCCGGTAAATCCGCATCAGCGAGCCACCCACCCTTTTATCCTCGGCAACAAAGTGGGGGGCAAACCGCTCAAGCTCCGGCTTCATGGCGCGAATAAAGGCAAGTGCAGGTTCTCGCACATCTTCTTCATATCGTGATTTATGATCATTAAACCAGTTGCGGTTATTGTTATTGCCAGGCTCTTTTAAAAAGCACAATGTATTTTCGCTAAAGAAGTCACTCATAAGCGGTCTCAAGACCTGACTTTTTATTCACTGTTATTGCTGGCAACTTTCGCCTCACCCATGGTTGGGTAATCCGTATAACCATGCTCATCACCACCATAGAAAGTAGCAACCTCCGGGGTATTAAGCTCGGCATCGCTACGCATTCGTTCTACAAGGTCGGGATTGGCCAGGAACAGTTGCCCGAAGGCAATGGCATCCGCATCCCCTCCGGAAATAGCGGCATTGCCACGCGCTTTGTCATAACCGCCATTGGTAATATAGAGGCCTTTCCAGAGAGTCCGCAACTTGCCCAGATCAAATTCGGGCCCTGCCGCACCCGGAACCTCACTGCCCATCTCGGTGATATGCAGATAGGCCGGAGCGAAGCGATTCAGCTGCTCCACCACATAGCTGAAAGTCGCTTCAGGATTGGAGTCACGCATATCGTTGAAGGGCTGTAGTGGTGACAACCGAATGCCTACTCTCTCTGCACCCGCTGCGCCACACACCGCCTCGGTCACCTCCAGCATCAGGCGAGCACGGTTCTTCACAGAGCCTCCGTAAGCATCACCGCGCTGATTGCTGCCGTCACGCAAAAACTGATCAAGCAGATAACCATTGGCGCCGTGGATCTCCACACCATCAAAACCGGCATCTATCGCATTCTCCGCAGCCCTTTTGTAATCATCAATCACCCCGGTTATCTCAGAGACTGTCAGTTCACGTGGTGTTTCAAAAGGCTTGAACCCTGTGCAGGTAGAGGCTTCACCGGCAGGACGAATGGCTGAAGGTGCAACAGGAGGTTCGCCGGCATGAAAATCCGGATGTGAAACCCTGCCGCAGTGCCACAGTTGCAGGAATATATGCCCGCCATCGGCATGAACGGCATCGACAACCGCTCTCCACCCCTGCACCTGAGCACGGCTATGAATGCCGGGTGTTGCCGGATATCCTACGCCCTGCTCCGAAATCTGGGAGCATTCCGTAATCAACAACCCTGCTGAGACTCGCTGACGGTAATAGGATGCCATCATGGCATTGGCAATGGTGTCCGGTGCGCGGTTACGTGTCATCGGCGCCATGAAAACGCGATTGGGCAAAGTGTAATCTCCCAGCTTCAGAGGTGAAAACAGGTCTGTCATGGATGCCTCCCGGTCACTGGCGTATGCCTTCGAAAGAGAAGAAGAGTTCTACTTCAGCAGCTGCAGGACCCAGCATGGCGGCCTTGGCAATATTGTAGTCGGCCAGTTTGAGCCTCGTACTGCCTTCAAATCCACGCCGGTATCCACCCCACGGATCAGCTCCGGCACCAATATGCGACACATCGATGGTGATATCGCGTGTAACGCCATTGAGCGTAAAGGCGCCGGTCAGTTCGGCCTTGCCGTTACCCAGCTCCCTGAATGACTTGCTGATAAAAGTCGCGGTTGGGTGGGCATCGGCATTAAGAAAATCGGGACTGCGCAGATGCTTGTCACGTTCGGCATGATTGGAATCCACACTGGCCACATTGATGGTGACATTTACCTTGGCAGCCGAAGGGTTCTTCTCATCGTAACTGAAAGTGCCTTCGAAATCGTTGAAGCGGCCCAGTAGCCAGCTGTAGCCAAGGTGTTTGATTTTAAACTGAATAAAGGCATGCGCCTTCTTGGTATCGATCACAAAATCCTCGGCCTGTGCCGGAGCGGCAGCGATGCCGATTCCCAGAGCAATTGCCAGTATTGTTTTTTTCATGCTTCATCTCCTCGCTTTTTCGAAATTCCGAACATCCGCAACAGCGTAATATCCCGGTCAATAAAATGGTGTTTCAGTGCAGCCGCCGCATGCATGGCGATATAACCCATGAATCCCCAGGCCAGCAGCATATGGACAGACCCGGCCATGGTTTCCCGACCCTTGTCGGCGGCAAGCAGTGCAGGAACTTCGAACCAGTTGAACAGCTCCACGCCGCGCCCGTCGGCAGTGGAGATCAGATAACCGCTGATGATCACCGCAAACATGAAAATGTAATGGCCACGATGCACCCAAAGCGCGATGGCCTTCTCCCACCATTGCCCCATCATCTCCGGCACACTATTGGTCAGCCGCCACAGCAGACGGAACATCAGCAGAAACAGCAGCAGCATACCAACACTGCGATGCACCCATGGAGCCTTGTGATACCAGGCATCGTAGTAATCAAGCTCCACCATCCAGACACCGAGCGCAAACATGCCGAAGATTGCCAGCGCCATCAGCCAGTGGATGATAATGCTTACCCAGCCATACTGATCTCTGCCATTTCGTATCATTCCTGTTTCGATTCATTTAAGGTCAGGTGTGTGCCATCACAGTAGAGCCGACTGTTCGACTGCTGGCAACCGCAGATATAAACGGTCTTCTCCTCCTCAAATGTCACCACTTCCGGTGTTTTGTCAGTATTTACATGTGAACCATCACAAAAAGGCCCGTTTTTGGAGAGGCCGCACATACAGAATGCCCTGGTCTCCCCCGCTTTCACTTCAACCGCAAACGGTTCATTTTTCCATCCACTCATAATACACTCCTTATCGTTTATTCATTCTTATCAAACCGGTCTCTGTCATGTGGCGCGTCCAAGTCCAGTTCCGGTCCTTTGGGCACAATGCGGGTGGGATTGATACTCTGGTGACTGTAATAGTAGTGCTGTTTGATATGATCCATATCCACCGTTTCACGGATGCCCGGATACTGATAGAGGTCGCGCAGATAATTTGAGAGATTCGCATAATCGGCAATGCGCTGCCGGTTGCATTTGAAATGGCTATAATAGACGGCATCAAAACGGACCAGGGTGGTAAAGAGGCGCCAGTCAGCCTCTGTCAGCCTGTTGCCAACAAGGTAGCGATGCCTGTCCAGCCTTGATTCAACCGCATCCAGCGCCGAGAAAAGCGCATCAAACCCCTCCTCATAGGCCGGTTGGGTTGTTGCAAAGCCGCACTTGTAGACGCCGTTGTTGATGTTTTCGTAAACAGGGACATTGATCTTATCGATTTGATCCCGCAGCTCCTCCGGATAGTAATCATCACGGTTTCCGGTCAGATCATTGAAGGCCGAATTAAACATGCGGATGATTTCGGAAGATTCATTGGAAACAATCCTCTGCTGCTTTCCGTCCCACAGAATCGGTACCGTGACACGTCCGGTATAGCTGGCATCAGCTCTGGTATAGAGCTGGTGCGCATAGTAAAGGCCATACAAAGGCTCTGGTGGATCAAACTCCCAGCCCTGCTCCAGCATATGCGGAGCAACGACGGTAACATCAACCAGCGATTCCAACTGCTTCAGCTTGCGGAATATCAGCGTGCGGTGTGCCCAGGGGCAAGCCAAAGAGACATAGAGATGATAACGCTCCGCTTCGGCCTTAAAGCCTGCTTCACCCGTTGGACCGGCTGAACCATCTGCTGTAATCCAGTTGCGGAACTGCGATGCGTTGCGGGTAAAACGGCCTTCACTTTTGCTGGTGTCATACCATCTGTCATGCCATTCCCCTTCAATCAGTAGACCCATAAACACTCCTGCAGCTGTCTCATCCGGACAAGGAATCTTAGGCCTGGATAGTGATAAGAAAAAAGCATAATGATTCAATCATCTTGATAGATTTTATTTATAGCATAGACTCTAAAGCATCATGACACTGGATCAGTTAAAGGCCCTCAGTGCAGTGGTAGAGCACGGCGGTTTCCGGGCGGCTGCCGAAGCCCTCTATAAAAGCCAGTCCGCCATCAGCATTACCATAAAAAAACTGGAGGAAGAACTTGCTGTCCCCCTCTTTCTGCGTGATCACTACCGGCCAGAGTTAACCGAGGAAGGTAAAGCACTCTATGAAAAAGCCAGAACCATTCTCTCCCACGTCAATGAATTCAGAGAGCTTGCCGGACACTTTTCAGCAGGTGAAGAGCCGGAGTTAAGACTTGCAATGAGTTCCATTGTCCCCGTAGAGAAAACACTTGGAACCCTGAACAACATCACGCAACTGGCACCGGCAACCAAACTGTTCCTGCTGGTTGAAACACTGAATGGAACCATGGAACGACTGGATGATGATGATGCCGATATTGCCATTACTGAATCATTCGAGCCGGATAATGAACATGATTATGTCGCGTTAACCCGGGTCGAGCTGGTTACTGTTCTTTCACCAAAATCCCGCCTGGCTGCCAGAGCCGGCCAGCTTACCGAAAGGGATTTTGAAGGCAGCGTCCAAATCCTGGTTCGCGATACCAGCAGACACAGTGAAAAGAAAACTGCCGGGGTTGTAGAGGGCGTTCGCCACTGGGTGGTCAATGATTTCATGATGAAAAAACAGATTATCGCATCAGGGCTTGGTTGGGGACGCATGCCGAGACATATGATCGAAGATGAGATCAGAAGCGGTGAACTGCTAGTGCTTTCCGGGGAAGGTCTGACACCGATTGAAGTTGTCATCAAGGCAGTACGCAAAAAAAACAGGCCGCTCGGCCCGGTTGCCACAGAGCTATGGCAACGGCTGCAAAACATTGAATGGGGACAGATCCCCATCCATGTTTCCGATGAATTTCAGGCTGGTCATGGAGATGCCGATTAATACATCACTGTATGTCTCTTAACATGAAACAAACATGCACGCTAAGGCCTAAACAATCATTCCTGCGCCGACAGTATTATTGGTGAAGGTATCAATCAGAATAAAACTGCCGGTGAAACGGTTGATAGCATACGAATCAGCATAAATCGGCTTGAGCAGTTTCAACTGAACCTGGCCAATCTCATTCATGGTCAACTGACCGGATGCCTCTTGCTCCAATGAATGAATATCAGTTCTAAAATCAATCTCTGTCACCATGGCCTTGAGTGTATTGGTGGTATGTTTCATCCAGTATTTCTTTTTCGGCTCCAGCGGTTCATCGCCAATCCAGCAGATATTGGCTGTGATCTCCTTCTGCGGCTCCAGAGGCGAATCGGCATGTACCAGCATATCGCCACGTGAAATATCAATATCATCGCTTAGTGTGATGGTAATGCTTTGTGGTGCGAAGGCTTCATCAAGGTTGCCGTCAAAGGTGACAATCTCTTTCACCGTGGATGTTTTGCCACTTGGAAGCACCACCACGGCATCCCCGACCCTGACCGTACCGGATACAATCGTACCCATATAACCGCGGTAATCAGGCAGGTCCGCTGTCTGCGGGCGGTTCACAAGCTGCACCGGAAAGCGGAATGGCTGCTCATCAATATCGTCCAGCACCGGCAATGACTCCAGTGTTTCCAGCAAAGTTTTGCCCTTGTACCACTCCATATTATCACCGCGTACAGCTACCATATCGCCATCAAGCGCCGATATCGGAATACAGATCAGATCCTTCACACCCTGCCTGGCGCAATACTCCCGCATCTCTTCACGGATCTTCTCGAAGATTGCCTGATCATGGCCGACCAGATCCATCTTGTTGATCGCCACAATCAGATGCGGCACGCCTAACAGCCCCAGAATATGGGTATGGCGCTTGGTCTGCGGCATCACACCGTTGCGTGCATCAATAAGAATAATGGCGGCACTGGCGGTGGATGAACCGGTCACCATATTGCGGGTGTACTGCTCATGGCCCGGGCAGTCGGCCATGATGAATTTGCGCTTCGGTGTGGCAAAATAACGGTAGGCGACATCAATCGTGATACCCTGCTCACGTTCGGCAGCCAGACCATCGGTCAGCATCGCCAGATCAATCTCGGCAGCCGAGGCAATTTTCTCTTCGCCTTTTTTCTTGCGAACAGCCAGCAACTGATCCTCAAAGGCGCCCTTGGTATCGACCAGCAGGCGGCCAATCAGGGTTGATTTACCGTCATCCACACTGCCGACTGTTACCAGACGCAGCAATTCAATCTCTTCAGCTATTTTAAAATTTAGCTCTGTCATAATAAACCCCATATTCACCACAGAGGACACAGAGAAAAAACTGTCATATTCTGCACTGTTTATGCCCTTAGTGGTTAAACAAAAATTATATCCTTCCACCCGGGAGGAGTGGCGAGTCAGCTCCGCTGATTCGTAAGGCAGGAGAAAACCACGTTTTTCTCCTGCCGTTCAAACAAAAGACCACGGATGGTCTTTTGCGTATCATTCAGAAATAGCCCTCTTTCTTTTTATCTTCCATCGTGTTGGCGCCATGGTCAATAATGCGCGTCTCACGCTCCGAACGACGAGCTGCGGCTGCTTCAGCCACAATCTCTTCCATATTCGCTGCCGATGAACGCACCGCGCCGGTACAGGGGCTACAACCAAGTGTGCGGAAGCGCGACATCACCATCTTAGGTTCTTCGCCCTCCAACAACTGATCCTTCATCTCCTCATAATATGGAATCAGCATCTCGCCACGTTCAACCATCGGACGCTCCTTGGCAAAATAGAGCGGCACAATCGGAATATTCTCTTCCTTGATATAGAGCCAGATATCCATCTCCGTCCAGTTGGAGATCGGGAATACGCGCACGCTCTCTCCTTCATGAATGCGACCATTATAGATATTCCAGAGTTCAGGGCGCTGATTCTTCGGATCCCACTGCCCAAACTCATCACGCATCGAAAACACACGCTCTTTGGCGCGCGAACGCTCCTCGTCACGGCGGGCGCCACCGAAGGCGGCGTCGTATCCACCCTCCTCCAGCGCATCAAGCAGACCCTGTGTTTTCAGCGCACCACAACAGCGGGCCACGCCGAACTCTTTCGGATTCATGCCCTTGGCAATCGCATCCTCGTTGCGGCGCACAATCAGATCGACGCCAACCTCCTTGCAGTAGTTGTCGCGAAACTCGTACATCTCCTTAAACTTGTAGCCGGTATCAACATGCAGCAACGGGAACGGCAATGGCGCCGGATAAAATGCCTTGCGTGCCAGATGCAGCAATACACTCGAATCCTTGCCCACCGAATAGAGCATCACCGGATTACGGAACTCCGCCACCACCTCGCGGATAATATGGATCGACTCGGCCTCAAGCGCCTTGAGCTGTGTCAATTTATGTTCTGTCATTGCTATCACCTTCAACTTTCTTCGGGGCCTTTAACGGGCTTACATGCAGGCCGCATTCTGCCACAGCGTTTTCATTCTCCCACCACCAGCGGCCTGCTCTCGGGTCTTCACCAACCGCAACTGCACGACTACATGGCGCACAGCCAATGGATGGATAAAACTGATCATGCAGCTTGTTATACGGCACATCATTGGTTCGGATATATTCCCATACATCATCTTGCGACCAATCGATCAACGGGTTGAATTTTTTGATGCCAAAGGCTGCATCATCCTCAACCGGTTGCATGTCCGAACGTGAAGTCGCCTGCTCGCGGCGCAAGCCTGTCACCCAGGCTCTGGCCCCTTCCAACGCCCGCTTCAAGGGGCGAACCTTACGAATCTCACAACAGAGCTTGCGATTCTCAAGACTGTGATAGAAGAGATTCATGCCCTTTTCACGCACCATCTGCTCGACATCCGATGCATCCGGAAAACAGACTTCGATCTTCAGGCCATACTTCTCCCGGCAGGCATCCATCACATCGTAGGTCTCCTGCGGCAGACGTCCGGTATCCAGCGTGACGATACGGATGGATGGCACATGCCTGGCGATCAGGTCAAACAATACCACATCTTCGGCACCAAAGCTGCAGGCAAACACCAGATCCGGTGTGAACTCCTGTTCAGCCTGTTTCAAAAGCTCCACAGTCCGATTCAATTGATCCATTTCCATTACACCCCCAATCCAACCAGCGGCCACCATATGCCACTTACAAGCATAAACAATAGCAACGCAGAGACCGACAGCATCAACCCATAGCGTAACATTGCTGGCAATTGCACATAGCCTGTTCCATAAATCATGGCGTTGGGTGGTGTCCCCATCGGCAATATAAATGCAAACCCGGCAATGATACCGACAGCCATGGCTACTGTGACAGGGTCAAACCCCGCCTCAACACCAAATGGAATCACAACCGGCAGCAGAATCGCCACAGCTGCCGCATTACTAACGCTTTCCGTCATCAGCAGTGTCAGCAACGCCAGCAGTGCAAACAGCGCAATACCGGTGATACCTGCCGGCAAAAACTCATGTGCCAGCCACATGCCCGCACCTGTTACTGTAAGCGCCTTGCCCACAGCAATGGCGCCGCCATACATCAATACCACGCCCCAGTTCACATGGCTCTCCACTTCCTTCCATGTCACCAGACGCAGAACAAACATCAGCACGACACTAACCAGGGCAATACTGGCCAGCCCCAGTTCATGCCCTTTTGTCATCCACATCAATACCGTTATAAAAAGCAGCATGCCCATGGCCCTGCCCTGCAGGCTCAACCGACCCAGTTCCAACTGCCGTTTTTCAATACGGATGCGGGCATTCTGAACATTCACGCCCTCAAACGGCGTAACAAAATAGAGTAGCAACCCTGAAATAAACAGCATCCCCAGCACAATGGGTCCGGCTGCAACCACCCAGTCCAGAAATGAAAACCCCTTTCCGATCAACTCCTCGACAATACCCAGTGCCAATGGCCCGCGCGCACCACCGAGCAGTGTTGCCACACCACCAATAATGGCTCCCCATGCCATGGCAAAAAACAGCGACTGGGCATAACGATGTCCGGGATTCAGCCCAAGCCCACGAACAATCTCCCAGACAATGGGAAGCATCACTGCGGCAACAGCATGCTCCGGCATAAATGCCGCCATCACTGCCGGCAGGAGCAGCACAGCCAATAGCAATCGCCTCGGCCCAAGGCCAACTCTGTCAACCAGAGCAAGTGCTACATGCTCGGACAAACCTGTTTTAATAATACCGGCAGCCAACATGAAAGCACCGAGAATAAAAAAGACCGCCGAATTGCCAAACATGCCATAAGCGTCATCCGCAGGTAACACGCCAAGCAGAGGCAATAGGGCCAACCCCATCAGGGAGGTCACTGAAAGCGGCAACAGCTGTGTCACCCAGAGAACAAGACAGAGACAAAATATAACAATAGCCCGCCAGCCACTCTCGCTCAACCCTGTGGGAGCAGCCTGATTAAGAGCCAGAAAAGCCAGCAGGGCAATTGCTGTCAACGCGGCAAAGGGAAAGCCTTTTCGCGCCAACAACACGTGCAGAGGTGATTGATCGATTTGAACGCCCATCAGTACCTCGAATCATCCTCAGTCTGCTTTACACGCAAACCGCGACGAAGCCTGTCCATCAAACCACCGAACCAACGGCCAGGCTCCGAAACATTCAACTGCAGGAGACGTTCACGCAGGCTGATTACATCACCAACCAGTGCACGCCCCTCCATCGGTGTAAGTACACGGCCCATATCACGCAATCTGTGCGTCGGGATGCCTGATGCTGCCAGCAATTCATACTGAACCAGCAGTGCCTGCTCAACATCATCCAGCGAAGGAAGCTGCTCCTCTGCCAGCGCTGTCCCCGGCAGTGGTCGAAACGGAACCAGAAGGGGCACCACGCCACGATCAACAAGCGCCCGCATGCCAGCAATTGTTGACGGGAGCGGTTCCAGGCCCGGAATCAGATGGCTAACCACTGCGCCTGCACGAAAAACCTGTCGGGCATGAGCAAGCGCTGCCCAGATCGCTTTTTGGCCACCATATTTCTGTTTGCCCGGGCAGACCGAAGCAAAACGCTCTTTATCATGCAGCTCAAGGTTGCAAACAAAAATATCCAGCCCTGCTGCATAGAGATCATCGATAACTGAAACATCCGCCGGAGCAACAGTCTCCAGCGCAATCTGCCTGTGACCAAGATGGCGGCGAAGCAGATTGATAACCGGAACAAGGCGTGCAAGACCGACATCATCACCCGGTGCATAGCCATTATAGAGGTAAACAGTATCCACTTCGCGCTTATCCAGAGCTGCACGCACCACCTCGACAAGATCAAGGGAATCACGAAGCGGTGGTTCAACCTCATTAAGCATGGAATCATACTGGCAGTAATGGCAGGCAAGCCCGCGCTCGGCAAAAAAACCGCAGCCAAGCAGCGGATTAAGAATCAGCAGCTTGTCATGCAGCGATGCAAAACTCCCCATTCTTGCACCGGAACGTGTTATTTGACTGTAGAAGGAGGGCGCCTCAACCAGTTCGATTGCCTGATCCTCCCCGGCACAGCTTAAACGAAAACCATTTTCATCTTCATGCAGCTTAAAAGTGCCCCTTTCCGTATAGGGCTGACCTACGGGAACCGTACAGAAGTGTCCGCTTGGCAGGCGGATATCAATGAACGTCTCCACCGCATTGGCCTGGGCTATCCAGCGCGATGGCTGACTCAACCCTTCCGGAAGAGCCACACCACGGCTGACCAGAGAGAGCTTGGTCCGTCCTGGATTGGCAAATGGATGCAGGTCGGTTGTCATTATCAGATCCGGGTGCTCTTCTCCACCCGGATTTTCCACTGATGATCGGAAATCCTGTCCTTGGCCAGAATAGTCTGTCCCTGCTCTTCGAGCGAGAGCGGCACATTCTCAATCGGCGCACCATCATCAAGAATAACTTCCAGTTGCGAACCAAGCGGCATCGTAGAGAGCTTGATCTTGGTCTTCACAAAGTTCATCGGGCATGCCACGCCGGATAGATCAAGCAGTTCAATATCTGTTGGCACCATATCGGCAGCAGCCTCGGCAGCAGATTCCGCGACCGCTTCAGGAACTGCAGCGAACCGCTTCTCAGCCAGAGCCAGCCACTTACTCTGCACATCCTTAAGCTTCGTCACACCGGCTGCCGGTTCGTCCAGATCGATACCCATCAGTGCTGCCTGCACAGCCTGAAAACCGCTCATAATCTCGCTATCGGCTGCGGCATTGGCAGCCAGCAGGGCGAACACTTCACCATCCTCCTCCGGCGCTTCACCAAACGGCACCAGAAATGCACGCGCTGTTGAAATGGCGGAACGACGCAACGCCGTAAGCGCTTCGGCCCAGAACATCGCATCGGTATGGGCACGCGCAATCATCAGCTCATACTCAGCCTCCGAAATCAGCGCATCGGACATCGACAATACCGCACCTGCACACTCCCCCTTCTTGTTGCCTCTGGTGTTGAATGCCTCGTTTTCGCTCCAGTCGTAAATCAGCCCTTCAATCTCGCCGGCATCAGCGGCAAACGGCGCCAGAATATTTGAAATCCCATCTTTGCCGATACGCGAAGCCCAGTCGTGCATGGACTCATCTGTATTTCGACCGCTCTTGTAGGCATTCAATATAGCAATACCCGCCTCCGGCGCATGCCTGGCCGGCACCGGGTCGGTGGCAAAGGCCAGTGGCGCACCGGCACAACCGGAACCGCCGATATGCAACTGGTAGTGAGGCACAGCCTGGCCTGCCACCTTCTTGGCCATGCCGTGAAAACCGAGATCGGCAATATGGTGACGACCGCAGGAGTGCTGACAGCCGGATGCCTTGACAGTGATGCCGGCCAGTGTGCCATCCTTTTTCAGCTCATCCATCAGCGGCTGCAGGGCGGCGGCAAGGCCACGGCTGGAGGTGATACCCAGGCGGCAGGTCTCCGTACCCGGACAGGCCACCACATCGGCAATGCCACGGGCATACTCGGTAGTCAGCCCGGCATCATGCAACACCTTCAGCGCCGCATCGACTTTTGAAGCATCCACATCGGCAATCACAACACCCTGCTCGGCAGTGACACTCAACGCATCAGTAGCGGCGGCACGGGCGGCATCGGCCACAGCGTGGCACTGCTCCGGCGTCAGGTCGCCGCGAAACAGGTTCAGCAGAATCGCCTTCTTGCCATTGTGCTGATCAATCACGCCGGAATCGGAGTGTGGCGGATTGGATTGCGCAAATTCAGCCGTCGGTGTGCGCCAGTTTGCCTCTGCATAGCCACCGTCATCGGCATGCGTCTTTTCAATCACGGCACGCTGCTTTTTGTACTCTTCGATAAAGCCTTCGGCACCCAGCTTTTGCGCCACATATTTCATGCGTGCACGGGCACGGCGTTTACGATCCGAATATTTGAAATGCATGCGCATCAGCGCCTCGCCAACCAGCAGCATCTCGGACTCTTCAATAAAATCTTCCAGCAGCAGTGCGCTCATCGGCTGCGTTGACAGGCCGCCGGCCGCCCAGACCTGGAACCCCTTCACGCCATCCTTCTCGCTGGCAATGAAACCAATATCATGCATACCGGATAAACCACAATCGGTCGCACAGCCGGAGAATGTTACCTTGAACTTACGCGGAAACTGCTGCGCCAGCGGATGGCGCAGAAAATATTCGGCAAAACGACGCGCATGCACCGATACATCGGCGTGTTCGGCCGGGCAGCGGCCTGCCAGAAAACAAGCGGTGACATTGCGCACAGTATTGCCACAGGCCTCACGTGTGGTCAGCCCTGCCGCATCGAGCCTGCGCAAAAAGGACGGCACATCATCGAGCGAGACGAAGTTGGCCTGGATATCCTGGCGTGTGGTGACGTGCGCGAACTTCTCCGGCGCTTCGGTCAACGTACCATCGGTCGGCATACATCCGGCATAATCAGCTACGCAATCACCAATCACATCGAGCTGATCCGGTGTCAGGTTGCCGCCCGGCAGCTTGACACGCACCATCTGCACACCCTCCTGACGTTGACCGTAAACACCCATCTGCAGGCGGAACGGCGTGAAACGCTCTTCCGGCATACGGCCATCTTTGAAAGCATGGTAACCAGCTTCAAACTCATCGACATCGGATGTGTGTGCAAAATTAAATTCTGTTGTCATCAACCAACTCCTGTTTCATATTATGACACAGGGATGTGCCACCAAAATTGGACATTGGCATGTCCAATTTTGTAAGGAAAGTAAAATCGCACTTCTGCTTTCCACCCAGGAAAAATGACATGGAAGTCATTTTTCGTATCAATCAGCTATGGCCAAGCTGCAGTTCACATGCCTGCTCATACGTAACCAGATCGGTAATCGTCGGATTCTCGCTACAGAGCGGGCAACCCGGATCCTTGCGCAACTTCAGCTTCTTCCACTCCATGCGCAGCGCATCAAATGTCATCAGCTTGCCGGCCAGCGAATCGCCAATACCCAGCAACTCCTTGATCGCCTCGACAGCCTGGATGGTGCCGACGGCTCCCGCCAGCGCCCCCAGAATGCCTGCTTCGGAGCAGGATGGCACCAGACCTGCCGGGGGGGGCTCCGGATAGAGGCAGCGATAACATGGCGCATCTTTCTGCTGATGCGGCTTGAAGGTTGCGACCTGCCCTTCAAAGCGGAACATGGCACCGGAAACCAGCGGTTTCTTCTCCATATAGCAGGCATCATTAACCAGAAAACGGGTCGGGAAGTTATCGCAGCCGTCAATAATCAGGTCATATTCACGGATAATATCACGGATGTTGTCTTCGGTGACAAAATAGTTGTATGTATTGACCTTCACATCCGGATTCAACGCCTGAATCGTTTCACGCGCGCTCTCCACCTTCGGCATGCCGACACGATCCTCGTTATGAATAATCTGGCGCTGCAGGTTGGATGAATCCACTACGTCCGCATCAGCCAGACCAATGGTGCCTACACCGGCAGCCGCCAGGTAGTAGGCAACCGGCGAGCCCAGCCCTCCGGCACCGATCATGAATACCTTGGACTCAAGCAGTTTGCTCTGCCCCTCGGCACCCACTTCCGGCAGGATAATATGACGCGAATAGCGCTCGATCTGTTTCTCTGTAAAATCAATCATTAAAATCTAAAACCTCATTTTTTACCACGAAAGCACAAAGAAAAATCAACCTGAAAGAACAACTTTATGCCTTGGTGTCTTTGTGGTTACAAAATCAAACTTCGATGCCTTTGAAAAGATCGGTTGACATATACCGCTCCGCCATAGACGGGATAACCACCACGATACGCTTGCCCTGCATCTCAGGCCTGGCTGCCACACGCAACGCTGCTGTTACTGCCGCACCGGAAGAGATACCGCCGGGAATACCCTCTTCATCGGAGAGGCGACGGGCCATGGCAAATGCCTCATCATTTGTCACCTTCTCCACGCCATCAAGAATATCAACATTCAGATTCTTGGGAATAAAGCCCGCGCCAATGCCCTGGATCTTGTGCGGGCCGGGAGTGCCGCCTGAAATCACCGGAGAATCGGCAGGCTCGACAGCAAATGCCTTGAACTCCGGATTACGCGCCTTCAACACTTCGGAGACACCGGTAATGGTACCGCCGGTACCGACACCGGCCACAATGGCATCCACCTTGCCATCACAATCAGCCCAGATCTCTTCAGCCGTTGTCTGGCGATGAATCTCCGGATTAGCCGGGTTTTCAAACTGCTGCGGCAAAAATGCACCCTCGGTCGAGTTTACAATCTCCTCTGCCCTGGCAATCGCCCCCTTCATGCCCAATTCGGCGGGCGTCAGCACCAGTTCGGCACCGAGAAGTTTCAGCAGCTTGCGCCGCTCCAGGCTCATCGATTCAGGCATGGTCAGGATACAGCGATAACCTTTGGCACGTGCAACAAATGCCAACGCAATACCGGTATTGCCGGAGGTCGGCTCAACAATAGTGCCACCCTCCTTCAGTTTGCCATCACGCTCAGCCGCTTCAATCATCGCCTTGCCAATCCGGTCCTTCACCGAATTCAGCGGATTATAAAACTCCAGTTTGACAACCACTTCAGCGCCCACACCGGCACTTATCCGGTTCAGTCGCACCAGCGGAGTATCACCGATGGTTTCTGCTGCATTATTATATATCGCCATAACCAACTCCTTTTTGCGCTACAGAGATCATAAAGAACACAGAGACAATCAAAAGTCTGTATTCAGGCGTCCTTTACAAGCCCTCATTTTGCAAGCTAAGGGGAACGACGCTTTTCCCTTAGCAATAAAGTATAAAGCCATGGATGGCTTTATTGCAGGCCAGTCACCCTTCGATGACATTCTGCTCAATCGGGTCAACATGAACCCCCTGAGACTCCAGCCACCTCACGGATGACTCAACCACTTCGGTTTCACCCTCAAGCTCAAGCCCGACCAGCCCCATATGATCCTTCACCTCGGCGGTGCGGATATTGGTGATGACATCGAACTCTTTCGCCAGTTTCCAGATAATCGGCTCACGGACGGTTGCTTCATCAAATGTCAGATAAACTCGCAATTTCATCGTCTTTCTCCTATGTTAATGAAGTACCGGGAACCTTTGCTTGACAGCAAGGCGCGGAAGATTCGAGGAGCGCAGCGTATTGCCAATACGTGAGCACCGGAGAATCAATACAACGCAGCCAGCGAGCAAAGCGGCTCAGCAACCGCCTGCGATGGCTGGCACAATGGAGACTTCATCACCGTCTTTCAGTGCAGTGTCGCGGCCGTCCAGAAAACGGACATCTTCATCATTCACATAGATATTCACAAAACGGCGGATTTCACCGTTTTCATCACACAGGCGCTCTTTCAGGCCTGCATGTGCAGCCTCAAGATTATCAATCAACTCGCCGATATTTGATGCCTCGATGGCAACTTCATCAGCACCGCCAGTCAGTTTACGCAGCGGGGTTGGAATACGTACATTTACACTCATTATTTTCTCCTACCATTTTAACATTCTAATCCCACGAAATTATTCGCAGGCAATAGTTTACTCAGATTGCCGCCACTTTGTTCGAGTATAAGGCAAAGACGCGGGATATGCTGCACTGCTGCACATGAGCATCTTTAACGCCACAACCGGGCAAAGGAGTGGTGACCTGATAATTTATTTCACGCCATCGGCTTCTGCCAACACATCAAACTCTTTCAGGCTGGCATCAATAATGCGCGGTTTGTCAATTGCATTGATTACCGCCTCCTGCGTCTTCAGGCCATTCCCGGTAATGCAGAGCACGATGGACTCATCACGCGGCAACTTGCCGGATTCGATCATCTTTTTCGCACAGCCCAGCGTTACACCGCCGGCCGTCTCGGCAAAAATACCTTCGGTCTCTGCCAGCAGTTTCATTGCGGCCACCACTTCCTCATCAGAAATATCTTCTGACCAGCCGCCTGATTCCTTGATAACACGGTTGGCATAATAACCATCGGCCGGATTACCGATCGCCAGCGACTTGGCGATGGTATCGGCATGGACCGGGTGGATCATGTCGGTGCCATCCTTCACAGATTTCGAGATCGGTGAACAACCGGTGGCCTGCGCGCCATAAACCGCCGTACCGTTATCCTCGATCAGCCCAAGCTTGATGAACTCCTTGATCGCCTTATCCACCTTGGTGCAGAGCGAACCGGAAGCCATCGGCACAACCACATGCTTCGGCGCCTTCCAGCCCAGTTGCTCCATCATCTCATAGGCCAGCGACTTGGAACCTTCAGCATAGAACGGGCGCACATTCACGTTCACAAACGCCCAGCCATATTTGCCGGCCACCTCCGAGCAAAGACGGTTCACATCATCATACTTGCCTTTAATGCCGATGATCCTGGTGCCAAAAATACCCGCTCCGAGCACCTTGCCCTGCTCCAGGTCGTGCGGAATAAACACGTAGGACTCAAGCCCCGCCGCCGCTGCATTGGCTGCCACGGAACCTGCAAGATTTCCGGTAGAGGCACATGCCACGGTTTTGAAACCGAACTCAACCGCCTTGGAGAGCGCTACCGATACCACACGATCCTTGAATGAGAGGGTCGGATAGCAGACCGAATCGTTCTTGATGTATAACTCTTTTACATCCAGCACTTTTTCCAGGTTCTTCGCGCGCACCAGCGGTGTAAACCCGTTCTGCGCGCCGACAGTCGGCTCGCCATCAATCGGCAGCAGTTCCTTGTAACGCCACATGGTCTGCGGGCGGGACTCGATCAGCTCACGGGTAAACCTGCCCTCCAGCTTCTCGTAGTCATAAACCACTTCCAGCGGACCAAAGCAGAACTCACAGACATGGGTCGGTTCAATCGGATATTCCTGTCCACACTCCCGACATTTCAGCGCACGTACAATGCTTTCACTCATCTGACTTCCTCATACGCAAAAGAACATTCTGTCTTTTGCTTTTTTATTCGTTCCGCAAAAATGCGATTTTGCTCCACTTACGGATTCGCTCCCGCTCATCCGCCGCACGTCCATGTGCGGGTTGGGGCAACCTCACAAGATTGCGATTAAACTTTTGCCGGAATCCGAAAACAAAAAAACCTCCGCGATAAAGCGAAGGTTGAACCTAGAAAACGCATCGTCACTGATACGTATTAAACGAACAACCCGAACTCATCGCTCCTCAACAGTTCCCCTGTCAAGGCAGGCATTGGCACCAGACGCTGACCTTTCAGCCGGTTGCCGCAGTTTCTCAGGGCCTGTAACCCTCCACCGCTCTGGATAAAATCGGATCCATATGTAAGGCGGCGAACTATGCACCCCAAAAAGAAAAATGCAAGCGCCCTGTCGGCTGCAACTCATTTGGCCATAAACAGAACACCTGAACTTGATAAGTATTATTCATTACATAACGATAATACTGTTCAGAAATCTTGATGTATCTTATACAGATAACACAGGAATATTGGGTAATCTCATGATATGGCATTAAATCGTATATATTCCATTGACGAAAAAACAATGAACTTGCTACGGTATGGCTGTATAGAGAGGTGCTCTATGTCAACAAAGTCCGTATCAATGAACAGATAATTGTACCTGTTTAATAGGTTCGCTCGCATCCTACATGCAAATATGCCGGGCAAACTCGATGTTCCGTGGCAGAAACGTGCAACTCAACCGCCAGCTCTCTTGGGAAACGTATGGAAAAGTATCTGAAAGCAAGTGAATTTATCGATTGGGACAACCCTTTAGTTCTTGCTCAAGCAAAAGAGCTTGCAGGGAATATGGTTGATCATGAAAAAATAGCAAAGGTCTGTTTTGAGTTTGTGCGCGATAAAATAAGACACAGTTGGGATTATGAGCTGAACCCGGTTACATGTAAGGCATCCTCGGTTCTTGAGCATAAAACAGGATATTGCTATGCAAAAAGTCACTTGTTGGCAGCATTGTTCAGAGTATCCTTAGAATAATTTTCTCCTCTTCCGCACCACTTCACTTCTGCTAGTCTCCCTCACCATGTTAAAAGCTCTCTTTATCTGCCAAAACTGCGGCTCCGAACACCGTAAATGGGCAGGACAGTGCCCGGACTGTAACGAGTGGAACTGCATCACCGAACAGGCGGAAACTCCGATTACTGCAAGGGTTGGCAGCAAAGGCAAAGTGCTCAACACCTCATCCATCACAGATATCTCCAGTGAAGAGAGTCCGCGTCGAAGCACCAGCATTGAAGAGTTGGATCGCGTGCTGGGCGGAGGGCTGGTTCCCGGTTCAGCCGTGCTGATTGGCGGCGACCCCGGTATCGGCAAATCAACCCTGCTGCTTCAGGCTTCATGCAATCTCGCCGCCCTTGGAACGACGCTCTACATCACCGGTGAGGAGTCAACGTCACAGGTGAAAATGCGCGGTGAACGTATTGATGCGCTACACAAAGATCTGATGCTGATTGCCGCATCCGAACTTGAATCGATCATGGCAACGATTTCAAAACAGAGGCCAACTGCTGTAGTTATCGATTCAATCCAGACGATGGTCACCAACCGCCTGACATCAGCGCCCGGCACCGTATCTCAGGTGCGCGACTGTGCCGCAGCCCTGATCCAGCAGGCCAAGCAGCTTGGCCATGCCTTGATTCTGGTTGGCCATGTCACCAAGGATGGCAGCATTGCAGGGCCGCGCGTACTGGAGCATATGGTGGATGCAGTGCTCTATTTTGAGGGTGACAAAGGCCATGCTCACCGCATTTTACGGGCAGTAAAAAACCGCTTTGGTCCGGCAGGTGAAATCGGCGTGTTCGAAATGAGTGATCGCGGCCTTATCGGCATCCGTGATGCATCGAAACTCTTTCTTGCTGAACGTGCCCATGATGTTCCGGGCTCCATTGTGCTGGCCTGTATGGAGGGAACACGTCCGCTACTGGTGGAAGTGCAGGCGCTGGCCGCACCCACCGTTTATGCTGCGCCAAAACGCTCCTCTGTCGGCCTCGATATCAACCGCATCGGTATGCTGGCCGCTGTGCTAGAACGCCGCATCGGCATTCCGCTCGGCCAGTACGATATTTATGTCAACGTCGCCGGCGGCGCCAAAATTACAGAGCCGGCCGCCGATCTTGCCGTGCTGCTGGCCATCATTTCCGCCTACCGGGAGAAGCCACTGCCCGCTGATCTTGCGCTGTTCGGTGAAGTCGGCCTGACCGGTGAAGTTCGACCGGTCGGGAATCCCGAGGCAAGGGCACGCGAAGCAGCTAACCTGGGCTTCTCACAACTGCTTCTGCCACACGGGAACGAAACAAGAGTGCAGGAATCAAATCTTGCTGCTACGCTTCGGCAATCTGCTGAAGGGCTGAAATGCCTGCCGGCAAGACATCTATCCGAGGCGGTACAGATAGCCTTAAGTTGAGGAGCCCTTGAACTTTTTTGATTATCTCCTGATCGGCATTGTGGGCCTCTCCGTAGTTCTTTCGCTATGGCGCGGCTTTGTGCGCGAGATTATCTCCCTTATCGGCCTGGTGGCCGCCTTCTTTGCCGCCAGCCGTGCATCCGGCCAGGCAGGCGATCTTCTTGGCCAGTGGATCAGCAATGGAACCATTGCTGACATTGCCGGTTTTGCGCTGGTCTTTGTGCTTGTCATGCTCATTGTCGGCATTATCGGCACCATCATCCGCAAACTGGTTGACATGGCAGACCTGACAGCGACTGATCGCACCCTTGGCATTGTCTTTGGCGCTGCCCGGGGCGTGCTGCTGATTGCGCTGGTCTTCCTGATCTATACATCCTATGCCAGGCCCAGTTACATATGGATGAAAGAGAGCAGACTGACCCCATATGCCATCCGGCTGGGAGACATGCTGGGTGAGGCCATTCCGGAAGGCTATCCATTCTCCCGTCAGGGTGGTGCAGCCAGGCTGCTGTCACCGCAGCAAAAACCGCTTTCTGAGAAAATTGCTGACAGAATTCCCATGATGGATAAAAAAGAGCTACAATCTATTATTCAGGATAGTATGAAGTGACTACAAACACCGACCACTGCGACGATCACTTCCACGATGAGTGTGGAGTATTTGGCGTTTACGACAACCCGGAAGCTGCCAATCTCACCTATCTGGGACTTTACGCCCTGCAACATCGTGGACAGGAATCCGCCGGCATTGTCTGCACCGACGGCCACACATTCAACAGCCATCGCGGCATGGGCCTGGTCGCCGATATCTTCACGAAACCGGATATCGCTGAACTGACCGGCAGAAGCAGTATTGGTCATGTCCGTTATTCCACTTCCGGCGAATCCGGCCTGAGAAACTGCCAGCCGTTCTCCTTTGAGTATGCCCATGGCGGCATTGCCATGTGTCATAATGGCAACATCGTCAACGCCCCCGAACTGCGCAAGGAACTGGAAAAAGAGGGCTCGATATTCCAGTCTACGTCAGATACCGAGGTATTGATCCATCTGGTCGCCAAAAGCAAGGCTTCGGCCACACGTGAGCGTCTGGCAGAAGCAATCAACCGGCTGCAGGGTGGCTTCTCCCTGCTTGTACTAACCGAGTCCAGCCTGTTTGGCGTGCGTGATAAAAATGGTATCCGTCCCCTCGTTCTCGGCAAGCTGGATGGCTCATACGTCCTCGCTTCCGAGACCTGCGCCTTTGACCTGATCGGTGCAACTTATGAGCGTGATCTTGAACCGGGTGAAATGGTACTGATTGACAAGCATGGTATCCAGAGCCTGCGCCCCTTTGAAAACACCTCCTCAAAGTTCTGTGTTTTCGAATATGTCTACTTTGCGCGCCCCGACTCGAACCTGGAAGGGGTGAATGTCTACAATGCCCGCTACCAGATCGGTGTGGAACTGGCCAAAGAGTCGCCTGCAGAGGCCGATATCGTTGTACCGGTTCCCGATTCCGGCGTTCCACCTGCCATGGGGTTTGCAGAGGCATCGGGCATTCCGTTCCAGATGGGACTGATCCGAAACCACTATGTGGGCCGCACATTCATTGAGCCGCAGCAGTCGATCCGCAATTTTGGTGTCAAACTGAAACTGAACCCGAACCGGAAACTGATCGAGGGCAAGCGTGTGGTACTGGTGGATGACTCCATTGTCCGCGGCACAACCAGCCGCAAGATTGTTGAGATGGTACGCGCTGCAGGAGCCGCCGAAGTACATATGCGCATCTCCAGTCCACCAACCAGATACTCCTGCTTCTACGGCATCGATACCCCCGACTCGGATGAACTTCTTGCCAACAAGATGAGTCTGCAAGAGATGTGCAAGGCGATCAATGCCGACTCGCTTGCCTTTGTCTCACCTGAAGGCATGTACCGTGCTGTCGGCAAGCCTCGCGAGGTCCACTGTGATGCCTGCTTCTCCGGCGATTATCCGGTTCCCATTGATGGCCCGCGCTCACCGCAGCTCTCCCTGCTCCGATTCTTCAGCCGGAGGCCATGAGCACACCCACCATTATACTCCTGCATGGCCTGTTCGGCTTCAGCCGAATTATTTACTGGGACTATTTCAATGGTGTTCGGAATTATTATGAGCGGAAAGGGTTTCGAGTACTGACACCCAGGGTTCCCGGGGCTTCATCCATAGATACTCAGGCCGCCTCACTGGCAAGGCAGCTTGAAAACGAATCCGGGCCACTGCATCTTATCGGCCACTCCATGGGCGGTATCTATGCACGGCATTTCATCACCCATTGTGACGGCTATAAAAAAGTCCGGAGTCTGACCACACTTGCAACACCACACTGCGGCTCATCAGCTGCAGACTATATCTGCAACTCAGTCTCTTTTTTTCGCCTGTTTGATGGCGTGCATGCATTAACGACAACCAGCATGCGGCGATTTAACAAAAACACGCCTGATCTGCCCGGTATATGTTACCGCAGCTATTCAGCCAGCCGACCTGTCGATGAACTGCCCTGGGCAGTCAGGGATCTGGGCCGCATTATTCAGCAGACGGAGGGTGCTAATGACGCACAGGTTTCAGTAATTTCAGCCAGGTGGGGCGAGCATATTAAGACACTGCATGCCGATCACTTCGAACTGATCGGTCAGAACTTCTGGCTCAATCCCTTCAAACGACGAAAAAAATTCAACCACCTTGATCTTTACCATGAGATCGGCGACTGGATCAAAACCGAATTCTGATCATGTATCTCCAGCACTTCTCCTTTACAGAAAAGCCCTTCTCCATCGCTCCCAATCCGCGCTACCTGTATATGAGCGAGAGACACCGGGAGGCTTTGGCGCATCTGCTTTACGGCATGCAGGGAGAGGGCGGTGTTGTTCTGCTGACCGGAGAGGTTGGTACAGGAAAAACAACCATATGCCGCTGTATGCTGAATCAGATTCCGGACAACACCGATATCGCCTTCATCATAAACCCGAAGCTTTCGGCTGCCGAGTTGCTTGCCACAATCTGCGATGAGCTGAATATCGGCTATGACAAACGGACGAAAAGCACAAAAAAGCTGACTGATCTCATTAATGCGCACCTGCTTGCCGCCCATGCCCGGGGCAGGCAGACCGTACTGATTATTGATGAGGCGCAGAACCTGGAAACATCTGTTCTGGAGCAACTGCGTCTGCTGACCAATCTGGAGACAAACGAGAAGAAGCTGTTACAAATCATCCTGCTGGGTCAGCCCGAACTGGCAGAGAAGCTGGCGCAACAGGAACTGCGCCAACTCTCCCAGCGCATTACCGCCCGCTATCATCTGACCCCTCTGAACAGGGCTGAAACCGAAGCCTATCTTCAGCATCGCCTGGCTGTTGCGGGCAACCACGGCGGCAACATTTTCCCTCCGTCAACCATTGGCTGCCTCTTCCGTGAAAGCGGCGGCATACCGCGGCTGATTAACATCATGGCGGATCGCGCACTGCTTGGAGCCTATGTGCAAAATGCCAAAACAGTCAGCAAACAGGTGCTGAAACAGGCCATTCGGGAAATACTCGGTAACAAACATGGAAACAGAGGCAGTGCCTTCTCATGGAGCCTTGCACCACTGTTTCTTCTCGTTATCGGTATCCTTCTCTTTAACAGCAACCGGCAACATCCTTCAGATACTGCCGCACCAACTGCCGACAAAATCGTGAAGCTGCCTGAAGCAGCAGCGAAACCCATGCATGAAAACAGCGATATTCCCTCTTTCAATGATCAGAATGAGGCATTTATTGCTGTTTTTGATGCCTGGGGCATCCGCTACCGACCGAAGGAGCATGGTGCAGCATGTAACTTCGCCCCAAAACATCAACTCATGTGCCTGCGCCAACAGGGTGATATCGCCAGCATGCGCAATCTTGACCGGCCAGCCGTACTCATGGTTTCCACCAGAGATGGTTCACGGGGCTATGCATCAATCATCAAAATCAGCGGTACAGAGGCCGAAATAGCCTCTGATAATACCGGGAAAAAGGTGCAGCTTTCTCAACTTGCCCTGCAGAGCCATAATGATTTCACCATTCTGTGGCGAACGCCAAAAGGCTATCATGGCCCTATCCGCCCCGGTCACCGTGGAGAGATCGTTCAAACCCTGGCGGCAAAGAGTGCGCTGGCTCAAGGCCAGCAGTGGATCGGCAGTGCATACCTCTATTATGATGCCGTACTGAAGGAGCAGGTTAAATCGTTCCAGCGGGCAGAGGGATTGACGCCGGATGGTGTGGCCGGCCCGCAGACATGGATCCGTATAAACAGTCTGACTGAAACAGATATCCCGACCCTGCAGACCAAATCCACGCTGCACGCAAAGGAAGAGAGCTGATGTCCTATATCCTTGATGCACTGCAAAAAGCTGACAGGGAACGTAAACAGGGTGATGTTCCCGACCTTAAAACCAGTCCGCCAACAGCAGCTCAATCGGTTCAACATAACCGCAAAATAATTCGGGTCGTGGTATTCGTCTCCATCATGCTCACCCTGATCTGGTTGAAGCCATGGCAGAATCAAGTGTCCGTCAAGCAGTCGGATCAACCTGTCCGGGCAACCACGCCTGCTGGAAAAAGGGAGCCTGCCACTGCACCCGGAACAACTGAAAAAACATCTGTCAGACCGACACCTGAAAAAGAGATGGAACTGCCGGCAAAAACCATGCCCGCACATCAGGAGAGAGCATCCGAACCCGCCGGCATTTCGAACATAATGGATCTGCCGGCCCATATCAGGAATTCGCTTCCACCCATTCAGGTATCCGGCCACATCTTTGATGAAATTCCGGCCCGACGAATGGTCATTATTAATGGCCATGTTAAACGTGAAGGAAGTTACATTTCGGATCATTTAACGCTCGAAAAGATCACCAAAAACGGTATTGTATTAAACCATGACGGCATACTCTTTTCCATGACTGTCTTTGACTCATGGTCCGGGCGTTAAGCTGTCAGCGGACTTCAAAGAGCACTCCGAAAAATCCCCGATGGCCCTGCTGTCTCATCCGGCAGGCGGGAGAGATGTTTAACTCCGGCAACACCCCCTCATCACACTCATTTATGGCACGGGTATCAGCCGGATGCCCGAAAACATGCTTTGAGGTTCAATTCATGCCTGAATATCGTTAAGCTTCGCGCCACTTTTTTCAGGAGCCGATTCAATGGATATTGATGTCAACAAAGTCGCAATGCTGGCTCGCATCCGGCTTACAGATGATGAAGCCGCAGAACTGGGGCCACAGCTCTCAGGTATTCTGGGTTATATCGAAACACTTTCCGAAGTGGATACCGAAGGTGTGCCCGCCACAGCTCACCCGCATGATGCAGCCATGCCGCTAAGGGCCAACATTGTGACCAACAGTGACCGTCGTGATGTGTTGCAGAAACCTGCTCCCAAAACTGAATCCGGCCTCTATGTCGTGCCGAAGGTAATCGAATAATGCCTTATAAATCACTCTCCGAAATCAAATCACTGCTGGACAGTGGCCAAACCACGGCTGTTGAAGTTGCCAAACTCTATCTGGATCGCATTGCCGCCCATAATGATACGCTCAATGCCTTTGTGCATATTGATGCCGATCATGTTATCGCGCAGGCCGAAGCGTCCGACAAATACCGTGCCGGACATGATCCGCGTCCGCTCGAAGGACTGCCCGTTGCAGTCAAGGATATTTTCTGCACCCAGGACGGGCCGACCCAGTGCTGCTCGAATATCCTGAAAGGGTTCCACGCACCTTATGACGCACATGTCATTACCAGGCTGAAAGAGGCCGGTGCTGTGCTGGTGGGTAAAACAAACATGGATGAGTTCGCCATGGGCTCATCCAATGAGACATCAGCCTTCGGCCCCTGCCGTAACCCCTGGGACATCGAGCGTATCCCCGGCGGTTCATCCGGCGGTTCCGCTGCTGCTGTGGCAGCAGCCCTGGCCCCCGCTGCACTGGGCACCGATACCGGCGGCTCTATCCGCCAGCCGGCATCGGTTTGCGGCATTACCGGTTTGAAACCGACCTATGGCCGTGTTTCCCGCCGCGGCATCATCGCCTTTGCCTCATCCCTTGACCAGGCAGGGCCTATGACCCGTACCGTAAAAGACAGCGCCATGATCACGGCTGCCATTGCAGGCCATGATTCCGCTGATGCAACATCAGTTGCCGATGCACCTGAAGTGGACTGGCTGGCTGCCTGCGACAGGAGTGACATGAAGGGGCTGAAGATCGGCCGTCCGCAAGAGTATTTTGTCGATGGCATGGATGCCGATGTGCGCGCATCGGTTGATGCTGCATTGAAGAAATGTGAGGAACTTGGCGCTGAGATTATCGATATCACACTGCCGCATACCGGATACGCGGTGGCGGCCTACTATGTAATTGCGCCATCCGAAGCCTCAGCCAACCTGTCACGTTATGATGGCGTCCGCTTCGGGCATCGCTGTAACGATCCGAAAGACCTGCTGGACATGTACACCCGGTCACGGGATGAAGGTTTCGGCGCAGAAGTGAAGCGCCGTATTCTGACCGGTACATTTGCTCTCTCATCCGGCTATTACGATGCCTATTACCTGAAAGCACAGCAGGTACGTACACTGGTGCAGCGGGATTTTATCAAGGCATTTGAGCAGGTCGATGTTATTGCCACACCGACCTCACCCGTTCCGGCCTTCAGGCTGGGTGAGAAAACCGATGACCCGCTGACAATGTACCTGTCGGACATCTTTACCATCGCAGTAAACCTGGCCGGTCTGCCGGGGATATCCCAGCCATGCGGCTTTGCCGGCAACATGCCGGTCGGCCTGCAGTGGATCGCACCGGCATGGCGCGAAGATCTGCTGCTTGGTGCAGCATCTGCCTACGAGGGAGCAACAGACTGGCACACCAGAGCACCTGCAGGATTTGGAGGTACATCATGAGCTGGGAAGTTGTCATCGGACTGGAAGTCCACTGCCAGATCAACACCAAGACCAAGGCATTCTGCGGCTGCTCCACAGCCTTCGGCGCCGAACCCAACACCCAGACCTGCCCGGTCTGCCTGGGGATGCCGGGGCAGTTGCCTGTACTAAACATGGTGGCAGTCGAAAAATCGATTCTTACCGGCCTTGCCATCGGTGCAAAGATCAATCTGGAATCGAAGTTTGACCGTAAAAACTATTTCTATCCCGATCTTCCGAAGGGCTATCAGATCTCCCAGTTTGCCGTGCCGATTGTTGAAGGTGGCTATATCGATATTCCGACCGGGGATGGTGAAAAACGGATTGGTATTACGCGCATCCATATGGAGGAGGATGCCGGTAAGTCGATGCATGAAGGGCTGGAGGCCGTATCCCATATCGACCTGAACCGTTCCGGCGTGCCATTGATGGAGATTGTTTCCGAGCCGGACATGCGCTCTGCCGATGAAGCCATTGCCTATCTGAAACAGCTGCATCAGCTGGTGCGTTTCCTTGAGGTCTCCGATGCCGATATGGAAAAGGGGCAGTTCCGTTGCGATGCCAATGTGTCGGTACGGCGTCCCGGCGAACCTTTCGGCACACGCACCGAACTGAAAAATATGAACTCCTTCCGCTTTATCAAGCAGGCCATCGAATATGAAGTCCTGCGCCAGATTGAAGTGATTGAAGATGGCGGCGAAGTTGTTCAGGAATCACGCCTGTGGGACTCGGTAAAAAACGAAACCCGCTCCATGCGCAGCAAGGAGGAGGCTCACGACTACCGTTACTTCCCTGAGCCCGATCTGCCGCCACTGCGCATTTCACAACAGGAGGTGGATGCCATCAGAGCCGGCATGCCCGAACTTCCAGGCCAGCTTCGCAGGCGTTTTGAAACCGAATTCGGGCTCTCGCCATACGATGCCGATGTTCTTTCACAGACTCGCGAACTTGCGAACTGGTATGAATCCCTGGTTGCAGCGCATCCGGCCGATCCAAAGCGCTGCGCCAACTGGATGGCCAACGAACTGCTGGGCCGCCTGAAAGAGGCTGGCAGGGATATCACAAACTCACCGGTATCCGCCGAATCACTTGCAGGATTGCTGGATCGTATTGCCGACAATACGATCTCCGGCAAGATCGCCAAGGATGTGCTGGATGCGATGATGGAATCAGGTGCTGATGCCGATACCATCATCGAAGAGAGAGGGCTGAAACAGGTGAGCGACAGCGGGACCATTGACGCCATGATCAAAGAGGTCATGGATGCCAACCCTGCACAGGTCGAAAGCTACCGCAGTGGTAAAGAGAAACTGCTGGGTTTCTTTGTCGGCCAGGTAATGAAAGCCTCCGGAGGCCAGGCCAATCCCGGCATGGTGAACCAGCGCCTGAAAGAGCTGCTGAAAGGCTGATACACGATATCCGAAGATATTAGAGCCTGTTAACGGCCCGGGGACGAAAACGCCACGCAAGGCAGGAAGAATATAACTGTGCTTTAACAGACCCTGCTCTGCATAGCTGAAAAATGCAGAACGCATCTGTTCAGCATCCTGAAGATGATCAGCCGTCCTTTAATGTTTTCAGGTAGGCAATAATATCTATGCGGCGTTTGGTATCCTGCATCTCGGGAAGCGTCGGCATCTTCAGGCCATACTTATTGGAGCCAAGCAGTGCAGCAGCCGCTCCATCCTTTTTGGCAAATGCCTCAGGAGATTTGATCCACTGGTTCAGCCACTTCTCGTCATGGCGCTCCAGCACACCCTTAAGTCCCGGCGCACCAACCCGGCTCTCTTCATGGGTAATATTGTGACAATGCGCACAAATAGCGCCAAAAGATGCCGCTCCCCGGGCGGCGTCAGGGGTATAATCACCTGCCTCATCAGCAGCCAAAGGTAGTGAAAAAGCAAGTGATAATATCAATACTGTAGCTGTACGTATCCATCCATTCATGCAATGTCTCCCTCGTACACTGTAAAGTCAGCTCACCATAACTGCATAAGTCCGCAAACTCCTGCCAGCAAAAATACAGCTGCTATCATTACCTCACTTCCTTTAGAAATCAATCGAAACTGTGTACATTTCGCCTCCTTGACTGTTTGATTGATCAATATGACCGGAGTTTACATGCAGGTTACACCACTTACCGCCCTTTCGCCGCTTGATGGCCGCTATGCCGGAAAGGTAGAAACATTACGTCCCCTCTTCAGTGAATATGGACTAATCAGGGCACGTGTAACCGTTGAGGTGCGCTGGCTGCAGATGCTGGCGGCAAACAGGGATATTTCCGAAGTCCCTGCATTCTCTGATGCTGCCAACGCACTGCTGAATGATATTGTCAGCAATTTCTCCGAGGAGAATGCCCGGCGTGTCAAGGAGATTGAGGCCACCACCAATCACGATGTGAAGGCGGTGGAGTATTTTCTCAAGGAACAGGTGGCAGGCCATGCGGAACTGTCAGCCGTCTCCGAGTTTTTCCACTTCGCCTGTACCTCGGAAGATATCAATAATCTTTCCTATGGCCTGATGCTGAAAGAGGCGCGTGACAGCGTATTGCTGCCTGAACTGGATCGCCTGATTACAACCATGCAGCAGATGGCCGTTGATATGGCCGATGTGCCACTACTCTCTCGCACACACGGCCAGCCTGCATCCCCCTCAACAATGGGCAAGGAGTGGGCCAATGTGGCCTATCGAATGATGCGTCAGAGGAAACAGATCGCCGCAGTTGTAATCCTGGGCAAGATCAATGGCGCCGTGGGCAACTACAATGCGCACATGGTCAGCTATCCGGAACTGGAGTGGGAAGCGATTGCCAAAGCATTTGTAGAGAGTCTGGGGCTCGGCTGGAACCCTTACACCACCCAGATCGAGCCGCACGACTATATCGCTGAGCTGAACGATGCCGTCTGCCGTTTCAACACGGTACTGATCGACAGTTGCCGCGACATCTGGGGTTATATCTCGCTCGGCTACTTCAAACAGCGCGTCGTTGAGGGTGAAGTGGGCTCATCCACCATGCCTCACAAGGTGAACCCGATCGACTTCGAGAATGCCGAAGGTAATCTGGGCATTGCAAATGCCGTCATGGGGCACCTCTCTGCCAAACTGCCGCTCTCGCGCTGGCAACGTGACCTGACCGACTCCACCGTACTCCGCAATCTTGGTGTCGGTTTTGGCTACAGCATACTTGCCTATGCCTCGGCACAAAAGGGACTGGGCAAGCTGCAACTGAATGAGGTGCGTCTGGCTGAGGATCTTGATGCAACATGGGAAGTGCTGGGTGAAGCGGTGCAGACCGTCATGCGCCGTTACGGGCTGGAAAACCCGTATGAACAGATGAAAGCGCTGACCCGTGGCAAGGGCATTACGCCGGAGGCACTGAAGGCGTTTATTGAAACCCTGGATATTCCTGCCGGGGCCAAGGCTGAACTGACAGCATTAACCCCCGCCTCCTATATCGGCAATGCTGCCGGGCAGGCGAAAAAGATCGATAACGGATAGCCATGCCTTTATGGCTATCCGGAGTTTCCTGCATGCGCAAACTCCCCCTGACTCCGGTAAAAACAGACTGCTTCTGCTTGTCATCACCCTGCTTGCAAAGCCGGCTCCCGCCATGGCGGATACCATTACATACGAGAGCTATCTGCCTGAACCAGCCGACCTGCCGCTGAATGGCAATGCTGACATCACCTTTACCCTCTATGAGGGCCATGATTCAACCATCGTCTGGTCTGAAAAACAGTCCGGAGTAGAGGTGAAAAGTGGCAAGTTTCGCGTTGAACTGGGTTTGCATGCCCCTTTAAATTAGCGAATATTCATTGGGATCAACTGCATTTCCTCGGTATTCGCGCCGGCAATGAAAAAAGCTATGCCGAAAGCCGGCCTACGGGTAGCGCTGGCGGCAGAAGCAATGCCTCATTCTGATATACCGTAGCATTACCCACGCCGTCATCCTGATCCTTACTTCTGATCATCCCAACCGGACTGATCGCACGCGGCAATAACATGACGAGTTCTAACAAGTTATGAATGTCCGCTCTTTTAATCGGGGCCATCCATTCTGCCTGACTGATGCATGCAGCGAACCAGATCAACATCACCAGTCAACTGCGAAAAAGGAGCGTGATCCACACGAAAGACAAAACCGAGTACAGTTCGGCAAATACCGGAGGAGGGGAGGCTTAACTAGATTCCCCTCAAAAAGTCACAACCCATTGATATATTGAGACAAAGCGATGTT
>CAZLJF010000014.1:0-4480 GCA_964559845.1 uncultured Zetaproteobacteria bacterium
CCATCGCAACACTTTACCTCCGTAAAGTGTTGCACTTCTATTTTGAGCCCGCCTAGCAATTTCTCTACTGGAAAATTCGTTGAAATTCCCGCCATCTTCAGCAAGCAGTATAATCACCTCATCAAAAATGTAATCATTAACATAATCGACAATACCATTTGCTCCCCAATACGGTATTGAACCTTTCATTACTGAGCGCTGTTCTGAGTTGAGCGGAATACGTTTATTATCTAAACAGTCAGCACAATCTCTTAACCGCACTTCCTTCCACTCCCCATCAAAGCCGGGGAAGCGTTTTTTGCCGGTGAGCAGTTGCTGCATCAGCGCCTTTTTCTTTTGCTGGCTGTTTTCAATCAGCTTTTCGACCGTTTCAATGGCTTTGTCCCAAGTGGAAAGAATTTGCGCGATTTTCTTTTGTTCATCCTTCCTCTTAGGGAAAAGAACGTGCAGCTTCTTTAGTTCACTTGCCTTTATTCCCTTGGCTGTCGAGCCAGTTCCCCTGACATCGATCAAACGCTGCCCTCTTGCTGATAGCAAGTAATAAAGCAGGAAGTCGGGAAGAATCTTATTATTCGCCCGAAGAGTAACTGTCCTCTGTCCTACAGCATATTTTCCAGCTGCCGGAAACCTACAGGCATTTCCAAGGGGGGCCTCCGTCGTAAACAGGATATCACCAACCTTGGGAATACCCCGCTTCATCCATGCCTCATAATCTGCATAGGAGACAAACTCTTGGTTACTAAAGTCCAAATAACCTTTACGAACATTCTTAGCCGTAATAAGTGGAACCCCACCATCTGACTTGGGAACAGATTGACCTCGATAATCAATTATTTTTTCAAGAACCTTAACCAGAGGAGCTTCTTCCCAGCCCTCAGGAATCATGCTTGCCTCCTTGCAGCATCCGCTCTGCCTGCTCGATGGCTTTCAGGGTGTCTTCGGCTTCCTGCGCTTCACCATCCTCTGTCGTATAAAGAATCAAATGATTTTCATTCATGACATAACCCCACGAACTATTTTCCCCAAGTGGGAAAAATGGTTGGAAAAAGACCTATCCATGCGTTGGAGATCACAGTTTGTGACCAGTTCATGTTTTTCTTCTTTGGTCAGTTGAAACCTGAATTGTTCCGGGAAACAGGCAATATTTCTTTTCACTACTTGATTCAATCGCCCGATATGACCAAATATATCCACGCCATCGACATATAACCGGAACATGTCGAAAAAATCGTGTTTTATCGACATATCATCACTTGTGGCGGCATGACAGCCATCATTCATAGCCCAATTCCTTGAGATAACCTGCCATCCCTGCCGAGTCCACTCACGGCAACCTCCGCAACACATCCAAAGCTTCTTTATCAAATCGGGAGAAGGCAAACATCTTTTTACCCAAATCTTTGAGCGATGCGCCAAAATGATAAACGGTGTGATTATCCAGAATCAGGAAACGGTCGTGCGATTGCCTGAATATCTTAATTTCAATGGGTGGATATTGTGCGTTATGTTTTTGCAGGTCGAGTTGCAGCGATTTACTGAATGTGTGCGTATAAATCGTGGCGCTGCAACCTGCTTTGCGTTTGGCAAGCAGAACCAAAGTACTTTCATCCACATAATTATCGATTAACACAATCGATTTATCGGCTGATTTGATCAGATCTGATACAAATGCATAGGCATCAAACACCTGCCCATCAAAGAAAATGCCTTGCCTGGGCTTGATTTCCCTGGCTTCGATGGCTTCAAAAACCTTGTCCAGCCTGGTATCGGTGAGGCGCTGCTTCTGCTCAATTGTATTCAGTCTGTGAAAAACGGCGGCATTGTCGGCGATCCAGCGGCGCATATGGACGAATGCGCGGACAATTTCGACACTCACCCTTACCGCAGTCTCGCTCTTGAGTACAGAAGCAAGCATGGAAACCCCGGACTCCGTAAAGGCATACGGCGGACGCCGTAATCCCATCCTGTCACCATTGGAGGTCACAATTTGTGACTTCCAATCTTCAAACTCCTGCTTGCTCAGCTGAAACATGAAGTCTTCGGGAAATCTGTCCGCATTTCGTTTGACCGCCTGATTCAGCGCCTTGGTTTCAACCTGATATAATTCAGCCAAATCCCTGTCGAGCATGACTTGCAATCCACGGATGGTGAAAATCCTGCTTTGAATATGCTGCTCGGAGATGGGCAACAGTTCATTCATACCCCAATTCCTTCAGATAACCCGCCATCTCCTTTTCCAAATCGGCCAGCTTGCCTTTGAGTGCTTCGCGCTCCCTGAGCACGGCCATCAGGTCGATCTCTTCCTCTTCCTCGAAGGTATCGACATAGCGGGGGATGTTGAGGTTGAAATCGTTCTCCCTGATTTCATCGAGGCTGGCGAGGTAGGCGTATTTATCGACGGACTCACGCGCCTTGCAGGTATCGACAATCTTGCTCAGGTGCGCTTCGGTGAGGAAGTTCTGATTCTTGCCATCCTTGTATTCACGGCTGGCATCGATAAACAGGACATTCTCATCTGCCTTGTTTTTCCTGAAGATCAGAATCGCCGCCGGGATGCCTGTGCCGTAAAAGAGCTTCTCCGGCAGGCCGATGACAGAATCGAGCAGATTTTCCTCGATCAGTTTCTTGCGGATTTTGCCCTCTGCCGCACCCCGAAACAGCACGCCATGCGGCACCACGACACCCATGCGCCCGCCGTTGTTCCCATGAGAAGCGGGTTTCATGGTCTCGATCATGTGCAAAATAAAGGCATAATCACCCTTGGTTCTGGGCGGCACACCTCGGCGGAAACGGCCATAGGGATCATGCTCGGCGCTCTCATGCCCCCATTTGTCCAGGCTGAACGGCGGATTGGCGACAATCACATCGAAATGCTTCAGCCGCCCTTCACCCTCCAGCAGCTTGGGATTGCGGATCGTATCACCCCATTCGATGCGGTGATTGTCCTCGCCGTGCAGGAACATGTTCATTTTGGCCAGCGCCCAGGTGGAGCCGATCGCCTCCTGCCCGAACAACGCATAGCGTCTGGAGCCGTCAAACCGCTGCTTGATCTGGTTGCCGCACTTCATCAACAGCGAGCCGGAGCCGCAGGCCGGATCGCAAATCTCATCGCCCTCGACAGGCTCCACCAGCCGGGCTATCAGTTCGGATACCTCCGGCGGCGTATAGAACTCGCCGGCCTTCTTGCCCGATGTGGCGGCGAAGTTTTTAATCAGAAATTCGTAGGCATTGCCGATCACATCCAGATTGCCGATGCGGGAGGGGCGCAGGTTCAGCGCATCTTTGGCGAAATCCTCCAGCAGATGACGCAGAATATCGTTTTTCTGCTTGTCATCGCCAAGCTTGTTGGAGTTGAAGCTGATATCCTGAAACACGTCGCGCA
Organism: uncultured Zetaproteobacteria bacterium; assembly: GCA_964559845.1. Classification (GTDB taxonomy): domain Bacteria; phylum Pseudomonadota; class Zetaproteobacteria; order Mariprofundales; family Mariprofundaceae; genus WSZY01. Next base: position 3,383 of record CAZLJF010000014.1, read on the forward strand.
GCTTGGCGATGTTCGCCTCTTCAATCGCATGCAGCGCCTTGTCGATCCGCTCACCGTTGCCCGGCTCGAAGCGCGCCTCATACAGGGCGTAGAAGTTGGCCGAATCAGGCAACACAAAGCGCTCGTTCTTCATCAACTCGGCGATCAGCTCCGGCTCATCGCCGTATTCCGCCTCATACTGCTCCCTGTGATCCTGCCAGACATCGGAAAGGTATTTGAGGAAGAGCATGGTCAGCACGTAATCCTTGTAGATCGACGGATCGACCACGCCACGGAATGTGTCGCATGCGCCCCATACCGCCTTGTTGATCTCGTCCTGATTGATAGGTGAATCCATTGTTATCCCTCCTCGCCATCTGACTGGTTATTTAAGACCTTGTTGGCGATTGCCGCCATTAATTGGTTATGATTTTCCGACAGCATCTCAATAGCGACTCTCTGTTTCTTCCAGCACTCAATCATATCAACAACCTTTCGTTGCTCTTCAATTGATGGAGCTAAAACCGGAAGTTCGGAAAGCACGCTCTTTCTGATGCCGACAACCGCAGAACCTTCGGAAAATTTCCTGAAATATTTTTGTGCCGGCGCCTGATTAATCTGCCAGGCCAGAAACTCAGGCAACAATTGCGCATCCGATTTTACTCGCAGGTGAAAAAAGTGAGGGGATACCACAGCTTTCGGAGGGCAGCCGGTTGCCACCACAGCGTAATTGTTGATGCCGCGAGCAGCAAAAAGGATGTCGCCATTCTCCAGCCACATATCAGGCCGGCGCTTCGAAAGCTCCGTCTTTATCGCTCCACTCCAGTCTATCCCGGACAGAAGATCGACATCCTTCATCTGCACGGCCCTGACAGAACCATCCGGCACTTCAGGAACCCTCCCCCTGAACTGATACCCGGAAACAATTCCGGCGACCTGCCGAAGCACACTTCTCATACGGCACATTATTCACACTATCCCGATTGGTGCAATAATTTTGGTTTCACGCTTGCGAGCAGTAACGCAGCAGGACGGAAAAACGGGCTATCCCGACAGGCAGCGCCAACACCGTAATTAGCGTTAACAGGCCCTGATACACAAAGAATCAGCCTTCCGGCT
>CAZLJF010000014.1:4580-45797 GCA_964559845.1 uncultured Zetaproteobacteria bacterium
AACACCGTAATTAGCGTTAACAGGCCCTGATACACAAAGAATCAGCCTTCCGGCTTCACCTCTTCCGGCTCGATATCCGGCCCGATCAGAACGGCGATCCAGCGGGTTTCATCTTTCGCTTCCAGGGCAATCTTCACAATCATCGTAAGTGGTACGGAGAGCAGCATGCCGACCAGGCCCAGCGCCCAGCCCCAGAATACCAGCGAAACAAATACCACCAGTGTAGAGAGGCCGACACCGCGCCCCATGAAGCGTGGCTCCACAACATTGCCCATCAGCAGATTGATAACGACATAGCCGGCGCCAACGTAGATCACCGCATCCGGGCCGAGCTGAACCAGTGCCAGCAGCAGTGCCGGAACAGCAGCGATAATCGAGCCGATATTGGGCACAAAGTTGAACAGCATGGCGATCAGACCCCACAAAATCGGATAATCGACACCAAGAACCGTTAACCAGACCGTCACAGCAGCACCGGTTGCAAAGCTGACGCCGGTCTTGATCAGCAGATAGCGGTTTACGCTCTCCATAAAGCGTTTGATGGCATCGGTGGATGGTGCATGTTCGCCCAGAAAGGCCCACTTGTGCGGCAGTGCAACAGCCTCAAACATGATGAAAATAACCGTCAGCACGATAAAAAAGGTGTTGGCCAACAGATTGCCGACACCGGAGAGGAATGCGCCTGCCATGCCCATGGCAGCGGAGAGATTGAGCAACTCACGAACCGTGGTATCCGGAACGGCAATGCCATGTGCAAGCAGCCAGGCAAAAAACTGCGCCACCTGCTCCTCCAGCCTTGCCTGATAGTTCGGCAGGTTCTGCGAAAAATCGGATACCGAAGCGCCGGCAAAGGCGGTGAGTAACAGCCCCAGCAGAAGCAGCCCCGAAATGACAACAAAAACGGCTGCCGAGGCAGGAACTTTGCGATCTATCAGCCACTGCATCGGCGGCAGGCAGATACAGGCGATAAATGCAGACATCAGAAAGGGAACCAGCAGCGGTGCTGCCGCCTGCATTCCGGCAATCAGAATGACCAGGCATGCGCCTGAGAGCAGCACTTTTTCACTTCCCGATGCCGATGACACTATTCAAAATCCTTCAGGCGGGGATCATCAATCGCAAACGCGGTTTCGCCTGTTGCAAACGCCAGTTTCAGATAGGGCACGCAGCCTTCGCACTCCAGCCCTGCGCCTGTCTTTTCCTGCGCCTCTTCAAACGAACCCGACACCCTGAGCTGCTCAAAGGTCTTGTTGATACATTCACAACGGTTTACCAGTGCCTTGTCACTCATTCATATCCCCCTTTGCCTGCTTTCCGGAACTCCGCATCATCGGATACTGGCCTGTCGACCCGTGAAATGGCAAGCGCAGCATCCAGAAGAGCCGGTATGTCGGCTGCTTCTGAAACTGTTTCAGGCCAATCGTCATGCCCTGATACCCTGATGCAGGCCGGGCGATATAGGTGCCGAAAAGGCGATCCCAGACAGAGAGATTGAAACCGAAATTGCTGTTGGTTTCCCGCCTGATCACAGAATGATGTACCCGGTGCATATCCGGCGTGACAAACAACATGCGAATCACTGCATCCACCGCTTTTGGCAAGCGGATATTACTGTGATTGAACATCGCCATACCATTAAGCACTATCTCGAACAGCAGTACCGCCGGGGCCGGAGCGCCGAGCAGAATCACAACGCCCATCTTGATCAGCATGGAGAAAAGAATCTCGACAGGGTGAAAGCGAAGGCCGGTGGTCACATCAATATCGCGATCGGCATGGTGTACCATATGCAGCCGCCACAACAGTGGAATGGTATGCACTAGCAGATGTTGTGCATAGATCGCCAGATCAAGCAGAATCACCGCAATAGCAACGATGATCCAGTGCGGCCATTCAACAAGGTTAAGCAGCCCCCAGCCATGCTCTGCCGCCCAGAGCGAAGCACCGATGGCGCCTGCGGGAAGAAGCAGGCGAACCAGCATGCCATTGAGTACAACGATGCCCAGATTGGCCGGCCAGCGCCGGTAGCCCTGTATCAAGCGTCTTTTAGGTGACGCCACTTCCCATACCGCCATCACTGCCAGCACAGTGATAAACATCAACAGCCGTATCCACGCCTCATCACTCATGCGACAAACATAAGGCAGAGTGCCGAACAAAAAAAGGCAGCCCGGAAGGGGCTGCCGTCACACAACATAACACATTGGGAATTTACTTGGTTGACTTGGTTGAGCAGGTGTTCATGCCAAGGACTGCATAAAGAGGACAGAAGTTGATCAGCACTGTTACCACCGGAACCACACCAATCCATGCCCAGACAGGGCCACCCATTACTGCCCATGCAATCAATGCCACACCGACCACAAGACGTAAAACCTTATCAATACCGCCTATATTTGCTTTCATTATAGCCTCCTGAAAACGCTGATATTCCTATAATAGCCGAACCGCTTTGACATCACAGTGACAATGTCACGCTTCATGCAGCGCCTCAAGTGCATGGCTGTTCTTTACCTCAACCTGTCCCCGGCTCAACGCCACCCATCTCTTGCGTTCAAAATCTTTCAACAGCCTGCTCACCACCTCTCGTGCCGTGCCAAGCTCGATTGCCAGCTCCTGATGCGTACAGCAGAGCACGCCGTCAGACTCTGACCTTCGTTTTAACAGCAACCGCGCCAGACGCACATCCATGCGCCCGAATGCCACATCCTCCACCAGCATCATCAGGTCTGCGATGCGTCTGCCGATTGATGCCAGTACAAAACGGCGGAAACCGGCCGAGTCGGCCATCGCTTTTTCAAATGCCGCTGCCGGCAACATGGCGAGCGTCACATCAGTCTCGGCAACCCCCTCCGCAGGATAGGCCTGCCCTCCAATCAGGCAGGAGGTCGTCAGCATGCAGGTCTGCCCCTCCTCGACGCGATAAAGTACGATTTCACGCCCCTGTACATCCATCTTCTGTACCCGAACTGCACCATCGCTGACCAGCACATAGCCGCTGCAGATATCGCCATCCCTGAACAGCACAGCACCTCTGGGCACCCTCATGAGCTGTGCCTCTGCAACCGCCCTGATCCATGCGCCATCCGAAATATCATGGAGCTCCGGAAAGGGCTTCAACCAGACAGGTTTCTCTTCCATATTACGCCTCCAGCTTCAGATCCAGCCTGCGAATTCTTGCAAGACTGCGATGAAAATGCGCCCACTCCCACGCTCTTCCCGGATCCCATTTGCGCCCGGGCGCCACATCCTGATGCCCGACAATACGCTGACGGGATATCGCAGGGAAGTAACCCATCAGCACCCTGCAAAGACGAGCGGTTTCGCGATACTGTGCCCGGGTGAAAGGGTGCGCCTCATCCCCGATCATCTCGATGCCGATGGAGTAGTCGTTGCAGTTTTCCCGCCCCTCCCAGCTTGAGACACCGGCATGCCATGCCCGCTTTGAGATCGGCACGAACTGTGTCATCCCCCCATTCCGATCCACAACAAAATGAGCCGAAACACGCACGCCTGCCAGACTGGAAAAGCTCGGATGCTGATCTGTATCGAGACTTCCCATAAAAAGGTCTGAAACATGCTGCAGCTCAAATTCACCCGGAGGCAAGCTGATGGCATGGAGTACAATCAGGCTGACATCCGTGCCTGCCGGACGGGCATCGTGATACGGTGACGGCAAAAATCGCATCCCGTGATCATGCGGCAAACAGACAAGACAAGGCAAGTAATCTATGCTTGTGCCATGAAGGTCTGGCTCTCCGGACTACTATTTGCTCTGCTTCATTCCGTTTTTGCCACCGAAGCATGTAAACAGTGGTTTTACCGCTTTGGCATGACTGCCCAGCGCTATCGCTTTTATTACTCCCTGTTTGCACTGCTGCTGACAATAGCATGGCTTTTTTATCTCTATCAGCTGCCGGATAGTCCGCTATACCAGATTGGCGGCTGGCTAAACCGGCTGCTGCTTCTCCTGCAGCTTTGTGGTCTGTGGATCGTGCTGCTCAGCCTGAAAGCATTTGATGCCAGGCTGTTTCTGGGGCTTAAAAAACTGCCTAAGCAGGGTGAACCGTTCCATGAACATGGTATTTACCGCCATCTTCGTCATCCGATGTATGCAGGCGTGATGCTGACTCTACTGGCAAACCCCGTGCAAAGCATGAACAGCCTGAACCTGACGCTCTGCATCTGTCTCTATTTTGTTATCGGTTCCCGTTTTGAGGAGCATCGCATGCTGCAGAGTCACCCGGCATATGCCGATTACAGGCAACGGGTTCCCGCCTTTGTGCCATGGCGCACTTTATTCTGTCTCAACAGAACGTCATGATAGCGCCATGACTGAAACCGCCCATACGCCGATTACACTGGCGCCTGAAGAGGCAGGCCGCCTGATGCGGCTGGCAACCTATACATCGGTATCGGTCGCAGTCACACTGATCGTTGCCAAGCTGATTGCCTGGTTCTGGACCGATTCTGTCAGCCTGCTGGCAACACTGATTGACTCCACCCTCGATGCTGCCGCCGCCATTATCAACATGATTGCCGTGCGTCACGCGCTGCTGCCTGCGGACAGGGAGCACCGTTTTGGCCACGGCAAGGCCGAAGCGCTGGCAGGACTTGGCCAGGCAATGTTCATTTCCGGTTCTGCGGGATTTCTGGTGCTGGAAGCATTCGGTCGCTTTTTCCATCCACAGGTGCCGGAAGCCATCGGGGTGGGTATCGGTGTGATGATTTTCTCCATGATTGCCACGCTGGGACTCCTGGCTGTACAGAAGCATGTCATCAATAAAACCGCTTCCACAGCCATCAAGGCCGATTCGCTGCACTATCAAACAGACTTGTATGTCAACGGCAGTGTGATTCTGGCGCTGATTCTCGCCGCTTACGGCTGGGCCGGCTTTGATGCCGTGTTTGCCATCGGTATCGGCATTTTCATTCTCTATAGTGCATGGGAGATTGTGCAGCATGCGATTCATGACCTGATGGATCACGAACTCTCGGATGAGGAGCGACAGCAGATCAGGAATATCGTACTTGCACATCCCAAGGCCCGTGGCCTGCATGACCTGCGCACCCGAAAATCGGGAGTCACCTGCTTTATCCAGCTGCATCTGGAACTGGATGATGACCTGTTGCTGCATGAAGCCCATGCCATTGCCGATGAAGTGGAGGCATCGCTGTTTGCCGCCTACCCCAATGCCGAAATCATTATTCATGAGGATCCGGCCAGCCTGATAGAACCGGCACCGGACTTTGATGACGATGCCAAAGGGGGGAGCGATTGAATCGGCAGCCGCTTTTATGGCTTCGGGGTTGGCTCTTTTTGGCATGCCTTCTGTTCCCGCAACTGCTGCTTGCCGAGACGGCCACACTGGAAGTGTTCCATCTGCCACTGCATGAGGCTGAAGCAGCCGTAAAAAGCCAGCTTTCGGAACATGGCAGTGTGGTAACGCTCCCTTCCCGCCGGATGCTGATTGTAACCGACAGCAGCAAACATATTCGCGAAGCCCGTAATCTTCTGAAAAAGCTGGATGTTGCCGCCCCGCAATACGCAGTTTCACTGGAGATCATGTATATCCGCGATGAGCAAATGCAAGCGTTAAATACAGAAGCAGAACTGCCCGGTGGCTGGATCAAACTGGCGCTGACAGATAAAACGGTTCGCAATTCAAGGCGGCAATCCTTCAACCTGCAGCTGACTGCCAATCGCAAAGGCAGCATTGAGACCGGTACGCTCCAGCCCTATCGCCAACATGTCCGGCAGTGGCTTGCAGGTTATGGCCTGACCTCAGCCGGCAGCGTGGAACTGCTGTCGGTGACGTCCGGCTTTTTTGCCGATGTACGGCCTGCCGGTTCCGGTCGTGTCCATCTCCGTATTGAACCATGGATGCGCAACCAGAGAGCAAGCGTCGGCATCAGGGGAGAAACCGAGATATTACCGGATCTGGGTACAACCGGCGCTCCCCGACTCTCTCCCTCCGGGCAGGCGCCTGTCCGCCTGAACGCCAATCCAGCCATGAGTCAGAACGGGGTGATTGAGATTGCCGGTGCCGCCACGGAGTTGACGATCCCGCTGGGTAAAACGGTTACCATCATGAGCCATGATAAAGAGGCAGCGATGCTGGGAGAGGCTCTGCTCTCGGGCAATTCAACAACCGGGACAAATCACTTTGTCATCCGCTTGTTGGTGGAGCAGCGTTAGTACTCCGTCCGGGACATGCCTTGCACCGGAAACAGGAATTGATTCACGCTACATGCAATTTTCCTGAACCTGCCGGTATCGAGGTCGATCCAAATAGCTGAAAGGCAAAAATTCGCATAAGCTTCTGTCGGAATACAGGCATTTGCGGGATAGAGACTGTTGGATTTGTACAGGCGGTAATGTGACGGATGAGGTGTGGAAGAATATATCTACAACTGTATCAACTATTCGACGTAACAAGCCCAAGCCAGAACGGCAGTGTCAGCAGGGAGAGGGCGGTGGTAATGGTGACCGCCTCTGCATAGAGGCCGGCATCAAGCTTGAAGCGGTCGCAGATAACCAGGCCCAGCACCATGGTTGGCATCGCCCCTTCAATGATTGCAGGGGCGAGAAGATGGGTCGGCATGCCGACACCAATTGATGCACCCCAGACAATCAATGGCATTAAAATCAGCTGAATGCCAACCATCGGCAATATCAGTGGAATGCGCCTGGCCCAGCCCGGCTGCCAGCTTAAGGCCATGCCGATGGAGAGCAGCATCAATGGTACAACAGCTGCGCCAAGCACCCCCAGTGATTCATCCAGCCACGAAGGCATCGGTATCTGTATGCTGCTGGCCAGCAGGCCTGCAATGGCGGCCCAGAGCGCCGGAACACGGATCAGCTCCACGCCAATATGGGCCTTTTTGGTGGATGAACCGAAATGGCCGGCAATCAGGATACCAACGGTAAACAGAAGCGGTGTACTGGCAAACAGATCAAAGTGAATGGCGACCGATTGCGCCCACGGGCCGAATGCCTGGGTCAGAACCGGCAGGCCGAGATAGGTGAAGTTGCCAAAGCTTGAGGCAAGCAGCAGTGCACCCACGGCTTTGCGTTTCTGGATACTGCTTCCCGGCAGCCATTTGCCATTGGCGTAGATCAGGGAGGCTGCAAGCAGTGAAAGCAGGATAGCCAGCGCCGATACCAGCGGTAGCCGGACCGAGTTCAGACTGACCTCTGTCTGCCACATCACATGCAGCACAAGCGCCGGAAGAAAAATATCATAAACCGAACGCACCAGATGAGAGCGGAGCGCTTCGGCCTTTTGGGAACCTAACAGCATCCGCCACAGCAGCCCTGCGATAATGATGGCTGACATGCCAAGTAGGATTGCAAACATGGGCGAAGCATAGCGGAACAAGGCTGCTGCAACATGCCATTCTTTGTCAGACAGGGGGCGCGCTCTTTTTGCGGTGGGTTCAATGCTTTAGGCAAACGACAGGAAGAAGCAAAGGGAATTCATGCGGCAGTTGTTCATAGCTTCCCTACGTTGCAGGATTGCTGACAATGAACAAACAAAATCGGCGACATGTTAAAAAGGGTATAAAATCTCGATGCTGAACCAGATCAAAAGAGGATTGCATTGGCTTAAGATGCAGGATGCCGTCTATCTGGGCTTGCTGGCGCTGCTGCTGGGTGCGCTGGCGGGTTACGGCGCGCTGTTTCTCAGGCTTGGCATTGAAGAGGTCAGTCTGCTCTGGACCGGCGAGCGGACATGGTCTGATGCCCTGGGCACCATACCATGGCATCTATATATCGTTGCACCTGTTGTCGGTGGCCTGCTGGTGGGGTTGATCAACACCAAGGTACTGCATCCTGATCAGGCACGAGTGATTCCCGGTGTGATTGAAGCCCTGTCCGAACGCGGAGGGCGCATCAATGCAAGAAAGGCCGTCGGTGAAGTCTCCAGCAGTATTGTTGCCATTGGCAGTGGCGCGAGTATGGGGCGTGAAGCGCCCTCCGTGGCGCTTGGTGCGGCACTTGCGTCATTGCTGGGACAGCGACTGGGGCTTACCGAAAAGCAGCTTCGGACACTGCTTGGCTGTGGTGTGGCGGCAGGTATTGCTGCATCGTTTAATGCACCGATTGCCGGGGTGCTGTTCGCACTGGAAGTGATCCTGGCGGACTATGCCGTGGCAACATTCACACCGATTGTATTGGCTTCTGTCATCGCGACGGTCATCACCCGTGCCGAGCTTGGCAATTACCCGGTCTTTGCCATACCCGAATTTGAGCTGGTTTCCGGTTGGGAGATTCCTGCCTATCTTGGCCTTGGTGTGATCTGCGGGTTGATCGCTGCATTCATTGTTAAAAGTCTGCCTGTTGTCCGTGACATATTTGAAAAGAGGGTGAAAAATCCGGTTTTTCGCCCCGCCATTGCCGGCTTCCTGCTCGGTTGTATCGCCCTGTTTCTGCCGGAAATCATGTCGATCGGTTATGGTACCGTGGATTCGATTCTGCTGGAACAGATTCTGGTCGATTCCCTGGGCTGGACATTGCCGCTGACGCTGTTTCTGGCGGTACTGATTGTTGCCAAGGTGGGAACCAGCATAATGTGTTCTGCAGGCGGCTTTGGCGGTGGTATGATCGGCCCGTCACTGTTTATCGGTGCGGCAACGGGGGCGCTGTTCGGCTATATCGCGCATAATATTTTCCCGGGATACTCGGAAACCTTTGGTGCTTATGCACTGGTTGGCGCAGGCGCATTGCTGGCAGCAACGGTTCAGGCACCAATGAGTACAATTTTGATGATTTTCGAACTTTCAGGAAATTATCAAGTGATGGTGCCGCTGATGACAGCATGCGTGGTGGCGACGCTGGTGAAGCGGGCCTTTGGCCCGGAATCGGTGGTGACAGAGTCACTGGAGGCCAGAGGCATTGAAACAGGCTGGGGCCTTGAAAAGTCATGGATGCGCTCCGTGCCGGTTACCAGAATTCCATGGCGATCTATCCCTTCAGTTCCGGAGGATGCAAAGCTAGTAGAGTTGAAAAAGGTTTATATCTCATCGGGCAAAGGCTGCGTGCAGGTGGTTGATGAGGAAGGTCTGATGATTGGTATTGTCACGTTTGAAGATCTGAAAGAGTGGTTGCTTGATCCGGCGCTGGATCAGGTGGTGGTGGCTGCCGAGGTGGCAAACAGGAATGTCCGTTGTGTACTGGAATCAGACAGTCTTCTGGATGCGATTCGTGTGTTTGATCACGAAGAGTTTGAGCAACTGCCGGTTGTAGCAACAGATAACCCGCGCAAGGTGCTGGGCATTCTTTCCCGAAATGCAGTGTTTTCCAAATATCACAAGCTCATTGTAAAACATGGTGAGGCATCCGATCATACGCATGTATAGGGATTTGAAACATCTGCAAAAGGCGCCCTGCCTTTTGCTCGTAACGCATCAGGAGAATCATACTTTTTCTGATACTTACGAATCGTTCCGATTCGCCCGCCATCCGTGGCCGGGGCAGGATTCTTGTTTAGCTTAAATAAAGCGCAGAAGGCAGCGGTTGAAGCAGGTGATGGGCCGCAGCTGATTCTGGCCGGAGCAGGTTCCGGGAAAACACGAACTATTGTACACCGTATCGGCCATCTGATTGCCGCACGCGGTTTTGCACCTCACCGAATATTGGCGGTTACTTTCACCAACAAGGCGGCGGCAGAGCTTAAGGAGCGTTTGTCACAGTTGATAGGTGATGATGGCGGCGGCGTGGTTTCCGGCACCTTTCACTCCATCTGCCTGCGGTTTTTGCGTCGCTATGCCGATGTACTGGGTTATCCGAAAAGCTTTCAGGTGATTGATGCCGATGACCAGCGGACACTGGTCAAAAGGTTGTTGAAATCACGCAATATTGCCTCGGACAGGCTGCATCCATCCTACCTGCTTGGCTGGATTGAGCACTGCAAGCATGCGGGACTTTTGCCGAACCAGGCACCGGAACAGATATGGAGCGGCATTGATTTGCGCGAATTGTATGGCACTTATCAGGCTGAGCTGATGCAGCTGGAACGCATGGACTTTTCTGATCTGATCGTAAACTGTGTCCGTCTTTTGCGGGAGTTCCCCGATGTGGCGGCAGCCCTGCGAGCCCGCTTTGATCATCTGCTGGTGGATGAGTATCAGGATAGCAATCCGGTGCAGCATGAGTGGCTGACGCTGCTCTGCGCCGGGCATCATAATCTGACCGTGGTCGGTGATGATGACCAGTCAATCTACGGCTGGCGCGGTGCGGATGTACGGCATATCCTTGATTTTGAACATCTGTGGAAAAAGAACGGCTCGGATATCGAGGTTGGTGTTCACCGCCTTGAAGAGAATTATCGCTCTACTCCATCCATTCTGAAATTTGCCAATGCCATTATCCATGCCAATGCGGATCGTCACGAGAAAGTGCTCAGGGCAACCCGTGAAGATGGCCCGCCGCCAGAATGGGTGGTCTGTAATGACGAGTATGACGAGGCGCGCAAAATCAGCCGTTTCCTGCAGTCACGCCGTGACCGTGGTGTGGCGTGGCATGATATGGCTATCCTCTACCGCTCCAATCGCCAGTCACTGGCACTGGAACAGGTGCTGCGTGAAGAGGGAATGCCGTACAAAATCATCGGCGGTGTCGGCTTCTTTGAGCGTATGGAGATCAAGGATGCATTAAGTTTCTGGGCATTGCTGAATCAATGCGCCGATAGCATGCATCTGTTGCGTATCGTCAACAAGCCGAAGCGTGGCATTGGCGCCAGAGGGCAGGAGAGAATTGCGGCCTCTTTGGCGGCTTCAGGTTTGCGGGCGGCGGAATGGCTGGAAGTGGTGGCTGATAACAGCGAAGCGACCACAAAAAGACTACGGCCACTGGCACTCCTGATTCGTAATATCCGTGCGGAGATCGAAACATATACGGATCGGGGTCTGATGGCCCTGCTGGAGCAGTCGGGCTATCTCGAAAGCCTGCACTCTTTCGGTAAAATAGAGGCAGAGTCACGCATTGAAAATATCCGTACTCTGCAGGGTTATATTGAACTGACGCTGGCTGAAGGGCTAACGCCGATTGAGTTCATGGATCGGGCAGCACTGCTGCAGTCGGGCGAAAATGTGACTGAAAGCGATCAGGATGATAAACAGGCCATCAGCCTGATGAGTCTGCATCGCGCCAAGGGGCTGGAGTTTGATACGGTGGTTCTGGCCGGCGTTGAAGATGGACTGTTGCCGCATCAGCGTTCACTGGATGAGGGCGAGTCCGGCATTGCCGAAGAGCGCAGGCTGCTTTATGTGGGGATTACCCGTGCTGAGAACTGCCTGCTGCTGACTTCCGCCCGGCAGCGCCGGGTATTTGGTGATATGCATTATCCTATACCAAGCCGTTTTATCAAAAAGATCAGCCCGGATATTTTAAGGCGGGACCAGCCTGCAGATATAACAATTCAGTCTTCGGAAGAAACAGGCATCCATATCGGCGCCAGTGTCCGGCATCCGAGCTTTGGTGAAGGCGTTGTGCTTGAACTGGAGGGCAGCGGAGATGCCACCCGCGTCTCCGTGCAGTTCAGGCATGCAGGCATCAAGCGCCTGATGCTGAAATATGCGGCATTGGAAGCAGTATAAATGATGAAGTCGTCATAAATGACCGGGAGAAAATAATGAGCGTTGCTATTTATCACAATCCAAAATGTTCAAAATCACGCCAGACACTGGCCCTGATTCAGGAAAAGGGCATCCAGCCGGATATTATCGAATATCTGAAATCGCCTCCGTCTGAAGCGGAACTGGACAATATCCTGACGCTGCTTGGCAGAGAGCCCGAAGAGCTGATGCGCAAGGGTGAGGATGAGTTCAAGCAGCATTTCAAGGACAGGGAATTGCCGCGTGCGGAAGCCATTGCCCTGATGGTGCAATATCCGAAGGTGATTGAGCGCCCAATTGTGATCAATGGCGACAAGGCTGCGGTCGGCAGGCCACCGGAGAGTGTGCTGGATATTCTTTGAGTCGATAGTGACTCCCGCCTTCACATGAAAACGGGCGCGATGTTGCAGCCTGATCCCGTTTTCATGTTCATCCCGACAACCGGCTGAATGGAAAGGATTACTCGAATTATCTGTGTTAATCTGCGTTCATCCGCGTCTAACTTATTCTTTGTGCTTAATGGCTAAAGCCCCTAGCCGCCCAGTTCGCGGGTGGCTGATTCAATATCCTGCTTTAACCTTTCCAGCAATTCATTGCGTTTGGTGTCAGCAACGTCATCCGCCGGAATCAGTGGTAGAAAACGGAATGTGACCGTACCCGGCTTTTTGATGAAGCCGCGTTTTGGCCAGTGTGCTCCGGCATTATGTGCCATCGGCAGAATGGCTGTCCCGGCCTTCTGTGCCAGCACGATGCCGCCGGGTTGATAGTTTCCGGTTGTGCCGACAGCCGAGCGGGTTCCTTCCGGGAAAATCACCACCCAGCGGTCATTTTCCAGAAACCCTGAGCCCTGCTGAATTACCTGTTTAATGGCTTCTCGCGGGTTGCCTCGGCGGATGGCGATGGCGCCCAGTGCAGCCAGCGCCCAGCCAAAGAACGGGATGGAGAAGAGTTCACGTTTCAGTATCCATACATAGGGCGGAACCAGAGCAGGCATGGCAATAGTCTCCATAGCCGACTGGTGTTTGGCCATAACCACGCAGGGCTTGTCGGGAAAATGTTCTTGGCCTTCAATCTCAACACGGATGCCGCAGATGATGCGCGCCAGCCACAGCACGGTTTTTGACCAGGCTTTGGCCCAGAACCATGAGGCATGAAAGCCGAATGGCCGGAACAGCAAAATCAGGAGAGAGCAGAACGGGGTCAGTACGAAGAAGCAGAGGTTAAACAGGGCTGAGCGAATCAACAGCATCTACTTGCCTTCCTTGAGCAGTACATCAACGGCAGCGGAAAGATCAGGACAGGTTTTAATATCCGGATTGATAGCCAGCGCTTTCTGCAAAATCACTTCGGCATTACCATAACCCGACTGCACCAGCATGGAGTCTACGCCTGCGGCATGAGCCGCTTCGATATCACGGGTGGAGTCGCCAATCATGATGGCATCATCCGCTTTCAGATTCAGCGCAGCCAGCGCCTCAAAGATCAGTCCGGGAAGCGGTTTGCGACAGTCGCATCCGTCATCCGGGCTGTGCGGACAATAGGCTGCATGTGACAGTATGCCACCGGCCTCTTCAATGGCTAACAGCATCTTGGCATGAATGGCATGGAAGAGCTCCTCATTCATCATGCCACGGCCAAGGCCCGACTGATTGCTGCAGATAGCAACGGCAATGCCTGCCTTTGTCAGCCTGGCAATCGCTTCAAGACTTCCGGGGATCGGCTCCCACTGTTCAGGGGTAAGAATGTAATCGGGCGAATCGAAGTTGATCACACCATCACGATCAAGAAGTACTGCTTTGGGTAAACTCATCCCGAAAAGGTACGATTAGTCAAAGCCAAAGGGAAGCAGATTAGGATAGTTTTATGCTTCACTTTGAACTTATTGATTTTTAGCCGGGCTATAGCCTGCTTTGCCAATTATATCGCACTGAGCTGATTAAGGGTACTGTCTGTAAGCCGGACATGACTGCTCAGGATTCCGTGTTGGCGAGAATATCGGCCCTGATCAATTGCCGCTTTTTGTACGCGTGGCGTTCTGAACCTGTACCATGATCAAAAAGCACTGCCCCGGTAAACACTATTGGAAAGGCATAATTACAGAAAATTAAATAAAGGCGTAAAAACCAAAAGAGCGGCCCTTGCCTGAACAAGTAGCCGCTCTTTAATGGCCGGTTATAAAGCCAGATCAGTTGAATACCGGGAAGTGTGCGCTTGATGCCATGAAAAACAGCATCGGAATCGACAGCAGTGTGTTGGTGCGAGACGCAATCAGTGCCTTCTTGCCGGCTGCTGCCTTTGCATCTGCATCGGCTTCAACCATGCCGATCACCTTCTTCTGGTTTGGCCAGATGATGAACCATACGTTGAACCACATGATAATGCCGAATGCTGCGCCGATACGGATATCCCAGCCGGCGCCTGCACCCAGATTCATGAACAGCAACAGACCGAAAATCAGAGTGAACATTGCACCCCAGCGGAACCACCACAGTGCACGGCGGACAATACTGCCCTCTTTAAAGAGGTCCGCCTTGGTTTCAGCGGTCACGCCGCCCAGTGATGGCACCTGAACGAAGTTAAAGTAGTAGAGCAGGCCGATCCAGGTAATGCCTGCAAGGATATGGCCGTAGCGTGCAAGGCCGAACGGATCGAGGCCGTCATAGACGCCGCCGCCTGCAATCGTAGTCTTGATGCCGATGGCAACGAGAACAAGGGTCAGAATAACGCCGGCAGCGATGGTCCAGCGATGATCTGTAAATATTTTCATAATGGTCTCCTTTGGGGCGAGTCATCCAGGGCCCCATTCACATATTGGGCGTGTATAATACCCGATTATTCCGCTTGGGTATAGTTAAAAAAATATGGTATCCCTGTATTGCCCCCCGGGCATGAAAAAGCCCGCCTGGGAAAGGCGGGCTGTTGGACATGAAAACAGGCTACTTTTCCGTTGAGCTGACCCGCTCTTCCTCAATCTTGCCGGCTTCCACCTCAGCGATGATATTCTGGTAATGTTCATTTACAGGACAGCCACAGCTGTGCTGGGTGGATGCATGCAGGCGTGCCTGTTCAATATGCCACTGTGCGACTTTCAGGTGTTGATCTACATTCATGTTACATATCCTTTTAGATGCATTTGGCGGACAGAATGTCCGCCGCATGAAATCTAGCAGTGCCTTGATGAAAAACAAAACTACAGCGCACGTGGATTTCAGGCTATGGACTTATAATATAGATGCCGATTAGGGTATAACGATTCAATTATTGAGAGGTGTGAATGTCTGCTTCAGAGAATGATTCCGAGAGCAGCCCCGGAAGCAAGGGCTGGAAACCCGGAAAGCGCGATGCTTTCTTTCTGGCATTTGTTGCGGCAGTTATTGTGCTGCTTGTGCTTGGCACAGGAGAGCGGACAACCAGGCCAACGCCAAACGATGCAACCCACCGGCAGGCCGCATCGCGTGCTGCCTGTATGGAGTGCCATAATGCCGATGGCGTTCGCCCGCAACCAGCACGGCATACCAGAGAAGACCAGTGTTTCCAGTGCCATTTGCAGCCTGAGAACTGGATTGGAGCCGATAAGTGAATCAACCGGGCATGAAACGTATTGGCATCACGGCCAAGCCGCAGGATGCAAGGGCTGAAGCACTGGCGTTAGAACTTTGTGGCTGGCTGAAAAAGCGCAACTGCACAGTTTTTACCGATGAACAGATGACTGGCGCCTGTACGTGTCATGTTCTGCCGCTGGAGCAGATGGCGGAAGCGGTCGATCTGATGATCGTGCTGGGCGGTGACGGCACGCTGCTGACCGCCGGCCGCAGGTTCATTGGCCATGATACGCCGATTCTCGGTATCAATCTCGGCCGGCTTGGTTTCCTGACCGATACGCCGATCGGCAACATGTTTGATGTGGTGGCTGAAGTATTGGCCGGTCATACGAAGACCCGGCGCCATTTTGGCCTGAAAGCTGAAAGCTGGCGGGGTGATGAGCGGTTGAACTCCGGTTATGCCATGAATGATGTGGTACTGCAGCGCAGTGAACATCCCAGAATGATCGAATTCGAGTTGAGCGTGCGCGATCAGCTTGTCTTTCGCCTAAGGGCGGATGGACTGGTGCTGGCAACGCCTGCCGGCTCAACAGCCTATGCACTCTCGGCGGGCGGCCCGATTGTGCATCCGGAAGTAGATGCGATCTGTGTGGCGCCGATCTGCCCCCACATTCTCTCCAACCGCCCGATTGTGGTTCCGGCAAATGACAGCATTGAACTTAAACTGATTGAAAGCCCGGCGGTGGCGGCACTGAATCTGGATGGTCAGGAGCATATGGAGTTTCAGGCAGGCGACAGGGTATGCGTTGAAAAAGCGGGCTATATCACGCTGGTCTATCTGCCGGAGCGCCATTACTACAACACGCTGCGAACCAAGCTTCATTGGGCCGGGCACGACGCAGGCTGATATCTTCATGCTGACAGAACTCAGGGTTCGACAATTTGCACTGATTGATGAGGTCTCGTTGCAGTTCTCTTCCGGCATGACTGTGTTTACCGGAGAGACCGGTGCGGGCAAGTCGATTCTGGTCGATGCGCTCGGTGCCGTGTTTGGCGCAAGGGCCAACAGCGATTGGGTTCGTCATGGCGCTGAAAAGGCCGAAATCTCGGCCGTGGTTGAATCAGGTGACGAGCGGCTCATCGCGCTGCTGGCGGAACAGGATATTGATGTTGATGAGCAGCTTTTTCTCAGACGGCTGATTACAGCCGATGGCCGTTCCAGAGCCTATGTGAATGGTACCCCGACACCTGTCAAACTTCTGCAGCAGATCGGCGAAATTTGTCTGGATCTGCATGGCCAGCACGAACACCAGGCGCTGCTGCAGCCGGAGTTTCAACGGCAGATCATTGATGCACGGCTTCCGAAGGGGGTGTCGGAAAAGGTGGTGAAGGCCTATGAAACGCTGAAAAGTGCAGAACAAGCATTGAATGCGTTGCAACAGAATCAGCATGACACCCGGCAGCAGGAGGCCTGGATGCGAAGCGAATTGCAGCGGCTGCAGGCGCTGGAAATCGAAGAGGGTATAGTCGATCAACTCACCGAACAGGTGGAAGCAGGCCGCCATGCCGCACAGATTCAACAGGCAGCGGCAGAGGCGCTGGCTCTGCTTGATAATGACGATACCGGTGTGCGTATACTGCTGGCACGTGCAACCCATGCTGTCGAGCATCTGTCGGAATATCATGAATCGTTGCGCGAAGCCCATGCACTCATGGCACAGATGGATGCGCTGGCAGGTGAAGTCGAGCCGTTGCTGCGTCAGGTTCTGGATGCCACCTTCAACGAGGCCGAGCTACAGGCGGCCGAAGAGCGGCTGATGGATCTGCATGAAGCAATGCGCCGGCATGCAACCGATGAGGCAGGCCTGATAGGAATGATGGCCTCGTGGCAAGAGAAGCTGTCGCACCTGGATACGGCACAGTGGGATGAGGAGAAGTTGCGGCAACAGCATGATGCGGCGGAAGCGGCATTCAGGGAGTGTGCACAAGCTATCAGCACCGAACGAAGCAAAGCGGGCAAGAAGCTGGCCGGGGAACTGAGACCATTTCTGGACCGTCTCGGTCTTGCCGGCATGCAGATAGAGGTTGAAGTCTGCCCGCAGGAGGAGCGGTCTGCATGGAGCCCATCCGGGTGGGACAGGCTGCAGTTTATCGCATCAAGCAATCCGGGCGAACCGTTCAAACCTTTGGCATCCATTGCATCCGGTGGTGAGCTCTCCCGCTTTGTGCTGGCGCTGAAGGGTTGTGGCGCCCTGGTGCATGCACCTCAGATTGCCGTGTTTGATGAAGTGGATGTCGGCATTGGCGGTGAAACCGCCTGGTGCGTCGGCGAGTTACTGGCAGCGATGAGCCGGGAGCGGCAGTTGCTGGTGGTCTCGCATCTGCCGCAGGTGGCAGCATGTGCGGATCATCAAATCTGCATCCGCAAAAGCCAGGAGAACGGACGCACCTTGACCCGGCTGGAGCAGGTGGCAGCAGATCAGCGCCAGCATGAAATTGCGCGCATGCTCGGCGGGGCAAATGAAGAAAGCCTGAAACATGCCGAAACCATGTTGGCCCGTGGCGCTGCAATGGGTGTGAGTTAGTGCCGCATCGTATTCAGGTACGAATGGCCGAAGCCGATGATGTGGAAGCCATGTACACACTTTTGCAGTCCTATGCTGAAAAGAAAATTGTCCTGCCACGCAGCCATGATGATCTTTACCAACATTTGCAGGAATTTGTTGTTGCCGAATTTGATGGTGAACTGGTGGGTATGGCAGCATTGCATGTCTATCAGGCAAATCTGGCGGAAATTCGATCGCTGGTGGTCAGTGATTCACATCAGGGCATGGGTATTGGCCGGCTATTGGTTGAAGGTTGTGAAAAGGTTGCGACAGAACTCGGTCTGGAGAAACTCTTTGCACTGACCTATGTGGAAAACTTTTTCGGGCAATTGGGTTATGCTGCCGTTCAGAAAGAGACTTTACCGCACAAGATCTGGACGGTGTGCATCCATTGTGAAAAGTTTTCCAATTGTGATGAGGTCGCGGTGGAAAAGGTGTTGCCACGAAGTAAATCCGAGCATGTTGCGATCATCGAGATCGAGCAGATGGAATAGGCCGGAATCGGTCATTTTCTGTGTATATCGATCTGCATGAGGGGCCAAAGTGGAATGAGAGTCCCTCCCGATGCTTTTTGCTGCTGTATTAAACGATAGTGACTATTTATTCCTTTCTCCTCGGCCTCTTATAAAACATCCTGGATTCAATTCATTGCCATCAGCACGATAAGCCTTTAATTTAAAGGGTTTTAGCGTACTTTTCTTGACACATCAGGACGCTGAACCTATCGTCCCGAGGCTCTGAATTCCCGTGAGAGATAGCTAAACACCATGAAAATGACCGGCGCTGAAATTTTTGTTGAATGCCTGAAACGTGAAAATGTGGATACCATCTTTGGCTATCCCGGTGGCGCGGTTCTTTACATCTATGATGCAATTTTCAAACAGAGCCATATCAAACATTATCTTGTTCGCCATGAGCAGGGTGCACTGCATGCCGCCAATGGCTATGCCCGTGTTTCCGGCAAATGCGGCGTAGCACTGGTCACCTCCGGTCCGGGCGCAACCAATGCTGTAACCGGGCTTGCCGACTCTTATGCCGATTCGATTCCCACGGTCTGTTTCTCCGGTCAGGTGCCATCCGGCCTGATTGGCAACGATGCTTTTCAGGAAGCCGATATTGTCGGTATCACCCGCTCCGCTACCAAACACAACTTTCTGGTGAAACGGGTTGAAGATCTGGCGTTGATTATCCGTCAGGCATTCCATATTGCGACGACGGGAAGGCCCGGCCCGGTACTGGTTGATATCCCTAAAGATATCAGCAGTGACGAATGTGAGTTTATCTGGCCTGAAACAGTGGATATGCGCTCATATCAGCCGGTTACTCACGGGCATCCGGGCCAGATTAAGAAAGCAGTTAAGTCGATGCTGACAGCAAAGCGCCCGGTGCTTTACACCGGTGGCGGTATCATAAGTGCAGCAGGAAGCGCCTCATTGTTAAGGGAGCTTTCCCATACACTGAATGCGCCTGTAACCAACACCCTGATGGGGCTGGGCGGTATTCCCCATGATGATGACCATTTTATTGGCATGCTGGGCATGCATGGCACCTACGAAGCCAACATGGCAGTATCCCATTGCGACCTGTTGGTTGCGATCGGCGCCCGTTTTGATGATCGTGTCACCGGCAGGCTTGATGCCTTTGCACCGGATGCCAGGGTGATCCACATCGACGTTGATCCGTCATCCATCTCCAAGAATATCTATGCACACCTTCCCATTGTCGGTGATGTCGGTGTTGTATTGCGGCAATTGCTTGAAGAGATCGCACGCAGGAACGGCAAGCCTGATGAAGAGGCGCTGAAGCTCTGGTGGGAGCAGATTAATGAATGGCGAGCCAAGGATTCGCTGGGCTTTGAGCAGGCTGAAGATGGTCCGATCAAACCTCAGACCGTGATCCGCAAAGTGCATGAAAAGACTTCCGGCAATGCCATTGTTGCCACCGATGTAGGACAACACCAGATGTGGGCAGCCCAGCATTACGGCTTTAACCGGCCAAACCGCTGGCTGACATCCGGCGGCCTGGGAACGATGGGCTACGGTCTGCCGGCAGGTATTGGCGCACAGGTTGCCAAGCCTGATGAGAAGGTCGTGATCTTTACCGGCGACTCATCCATTCAGATGTGCAGCCAGGAGTTCTCCATGGCATTCCAGTATAACCTGCCTGTGGTTGTTGTAATTCTGAACAATGGTTACATGGGTATGGTTCGCCAGTGGCAGGAGATGTTCTACGAGTCCCGCTACTCGCAATCCTATTTCGATTCGCTGCCTGATTTTGTCAAGCTGGCGGAAGCGTATGGCGGCATCGGTATTCGTGTGGACAGGCTGGATGAACTGGATGCAGCTCTGGATCGGGCAATGAATATCGATGACCGCTTTGTCATTCTCGATGTGGCCGTTTCCAAGGAGGAGAATGTATTCCCCATGGTGCCTGCCGGTGCGGCGCTGAATGAGATGGTGTTGTCATGAGGCATACGATTACGATCCTGGTTGAAAATGAGTTTGGCGTATTGACCCGTGTTGCCGGGCTGTTTTCAGCACGCGGCTACAATATCGAAAGCCTGAACGTTGCGCCCACGATGGATGAAACAGTCAGCCGCATGACGCTTGTGACCCGTGGCGACGAGCGTGTCATTGAGCAGATCAAAAAGCAGCTGAACAAGCTGGTGCCTGTCATCAAGGTAGAAGACATCTCCCATCTGGTGCATATGGAGCGCGAGATGCTGCTGGTTAAGGTGGCGACCCATGCGGATAACCGCTCCGAGGTAGTGAAGCTTGCAGAAGAGGTGCGTGCCAAGATTGTCGATAACGTCGAAATCAGTTATTTGACACTGGAGTTGACCGGAGCAGCCGAGAAACTGGATGATTTTCTCAGGCAGCTTAAACCTTATGGCATTATTGAGGTTACCCGAACAGGTTCGGTTGGCATGCGCCGTGGCGTCAAGGGATTTGTTGTTTAGGGAAGTGCTGATTTATTTCCGATTTGATGGGATAACCGAACCATTCCATTGATAGTAGCTCTCTCTTGACGCTTTATGCCCGGTTAACCGGTATGTGGTGCCTGAGCAGTTCGGCCAGGGCAAACACCGCCATGGCTGCAAGGATATGTTTGATGGTATGGCCGCTGATCCACTGCTGCATATTGAAGATTTCCCGGTCGAACAGCTCGGCAGCCTTGGCTACGGCGTAGAGCGCAAGTATCCAGCCAAAACGGCTGCTGCAACTGTAGCGCGAAGGCAGGAAAAAGAGCATATAGGATATCAACAAGGCGGGAAAAAACTGAACCATCAGATAGAGGCGAAGATCACCGGCGCCCGTCAGTTCCGTCTGATACCAGTGATAGACACTGAATACCCCCAGGAGAATCAGAAGCGGAAGAAGTATAAGCCCTGCCCGCTGGCTGATTTGTTCACCGATAATGATGGCAAGAAACGAGGCGAACAGTATGGCCATCGGCAGGCGGTCCCAGACGAGCGAGAAGTTGTCCGGTGATATGTGATAATAAATCGAGCCGAAACAGGTCAGTCCCGCCGCAGCAAAAAAGACGAAATAGGCAATTGACTCCGAAGCAGTCTCAAAATGAGCACGCCCACTACCGTTGCGTAGCTCAAGCAGCAGCTTGAATCCGTAAGCGCCGGCAGCCAGAAAAAGCAGGTTGGAGGCCACATCCAGGAAGTTCGGTATACCCAGAAATGTCCGGGAGTCTGCAAACTGGTGATACTCGGGCGGTTGCGCAATCGGGGGAGCAAAAAAGAGTGCGACTGAGCATAAAAGGGTAAGCCCGAGCATGATGCGAATATGCAGCGTTCTGGTTTCTGCAGTGTTCATAATGTGAGATTATTGCATGGTTTGCAGCAATGGATAAGTGACCTGGCATACATCGGAACCCATTTCCTCATGGCTTCTTAATGTGGATGCGTGCACTCTTCGCCATCCGGCCATATCCGAAGGTGTAATCAATGACGATAAAAAATACGAATACCCAGCCTGCATTCAGTGATCTGAATCTTATTCAGCCAGTGCTGAAAGCGCTGGATGAGGTGGGTTATGAGACACCATCTCCCATTCAGGCAGAAATCATCCCCTACATGCTGGATGGCCGTGATGTACTGGGGCAGGCACAGACAGGCACCGGCAAGACCGCTGCCTTTGCGTTGCCGATTCTTTCCCGTATTGAGCCGGATGCACATGATCCGCAGGTGCTGGTATTGGCGCCAACCCGTGAACTGGCCATTCAGGTAGCCGAAGCCTTCCAGAAATATGCGCACCATATGAAAGGCTTTCATGTATTGCCGATCTACGGTGGTCAGGATTACGGTATTCAGTTGAGAGCACTGAAGCGAGGCACCCATGTGGTGGTCGGTACGCCGGGCCGGGTGATGGATCATATGCGTCGAGGCACGCTGAAACTGGATCATTTGCAGACACTGGTGCTTGATGAGGCCGATGAGATGCTGCGTATGGGCTTTATTGATGATGTGAAGTGGATTCTGGAGCAGACACCCTCCTCACGCCAGATCGCTCTCTTCTCTGCCACCATGCCGGCGATCATCCGCAAGATTGCCGAGCAGCATCTGAACAATCCGAAACAGATCTCTATCAAGGTCAAAACCACGACGGCCGAAACGATCCGTCAGCGTTACTGGATGGTCAGTGGCCGTCAGAAGATGGATGTGCTAACCCGGATTCTCGAAGCCGAACCGTTTGATGGTATGATTATTTTTGTGCGTACCAGGACAGCGACTGTTGAAGTGGCGGAGAAGCTTGAGGCGCGCGGCTATGCCGCTGCGGCGTTGAACGGTGACATTGCCCAGAAGCAGCGTGAGCAGACGGTCAACCGATTGAAGCGCGGACACCTGGATATTCTGGTGGCAACGGATGTGGTGGCACGCGGCCTGGATGTCGAGCGAATCAGCCATGTCATCAACTATGATGTTCCCCATGATACAGAATCCTATGTCCACCGGATCGGCAGGACAGGGCGGGCAGGACGCAGGGGTGATGCCATCCTGTTTGTGGCACCGCGTGAAAAGCGCATGCTCAGCAGCATTGAACGTGCGACCAGGCAGAAGATCGAGCGGCTGGAGATGCCGACAACAGAAGATATCAATGACAAGCGGATTGCCGACTTCAAACAACGAATCACCGACACGCTGGCTGAAGAGGATATGGAACTGTTCGGACAGATTGTTGAGCAGTATGCGCAGGAGCACAATGTGCCGGCCATCGAGATCGCAGCGGCGCTGGCGCATATGGCGCAGGGCGACAAGCCGTTGCTGGTGAAACATTCACCCAGACTGGAATCCCATGATTCAGGACGTGAGCGTACCCGTTCACAACCATCCGGACGTGAAGGGCGACTCTCGCGTGGCGAGGGTAGCGAGCCGCCAGGACGCACTCCCCGGACTGTGCAGGGCCATTTGCCGAAACCGGAGCGCGGCATGGAGCGTTACCGCCTGGAAGTGGGCGAAGCGCATGGTGTAAAGCCGGCCAATATTGTCGGGGCGATAGCCAATGAGATCGGCATCGAAAGTGAGTTTATCAATCAGGTCAACATCCATGATGAGTTCACTACCGTGGATCTTCCCGAAGGCATGCCGAAACCTGTTTTCAACACCCTGAAGCAGATCCGTATTTCAGGCCGAAAGCTGGATGCCTCAAAGCTGGAAACAGCGGAGTATTCAGGCGGTATGCGTGCGAGAGGCAAACCTGAAGGCAGGGCGGGAAAGAGGTCAGGAGGCAGGCCGAATCACAAGCCGCATAATCGCAAGGCCCGCAGCGGGCAGGGCAAAAAGCGGATACGGAAGTAGGCTGTTTTACAGTTAACGGCTATCGCATAAACATGCGATACACTCTGTTTTTATATGGCCTACAATCGAAAAATGTTAAACTCAATATTAATCCGGAATAGAGGTGTATCATAAGCTTTGATTATGAGATAGCCCTGAAAGGCATGGGGAATGATAGCGCTCTGTTATACGAGACGCTGCAGGACTTTATTGATTTCTACGGTGATGCCGGAAAAAAGATCCGCCTCGCATTGGATGAGAAGCGGTATGCCGATGCTGAAATCCTGTCGCATACCCTGAAAGGCCTGGGGGGAACATTTGCCGCACAGAAGCTGAGGGATACGGCTCTCTCTCTCGAAAAAGCGATTCACGCCGGAGAGCTGCAAGGGCTGGATAAAAAAGCGGAACAGCTTGACATGGCTGTCCGTGAGATGGTTGCAGCAATCAAGGTTTTCCAGAAAGCGTAACAAGTATTCACTTCGCCTCTATCTACACAGTGTGCGACTTTGCCGCAGATCGTGCCTGATCCGTGGACAACTGTTCCGCAATGGCGATAATTCGCTCTCATGAAATTACGGATGCAGACCCTGACCCGTTGGCTATGGCTATTGCCTGCTGCCGCGTTTTCTGCTGTTTGACGTTTACCTGATCCCGTAACAAATCAATACAGAGCAATCGCGGAGCGATGTCCGCGTGATGCCTCTGTTTTCCACTTTCATGACAAAGCCATTGCTCCGTGTTTGCTTCAAAAGGAGCAATATATGAACGCCCATAACCGTTCAATACCTCAAAAACATGCACATATATTCACCGGTATGCTGCTGGCGACAGGGGCGGCACTTGGATTTTCCGCCAAGGCTATCTTTGTGAAGCTGGCCTATGCCTATGATGTGGATGCCGTCACCTTGCTGATGCTTCGCATGGCCTTTTCCCTGCCGTTTTTTATCGTGATTGCCGTGATAGAGGAGCGCAAGGCAACTTCTCCCGTTGGCGGACGAAACATGGCGCTGGTCATGAGCCTCGGCCTGATCGGTTACTACTGTTCAAGCCTGCTCGATTTTGTCGGATTGCAATATGTGAGTGCCGGACTGGAACGGTTGATCCTGTTTATCTATCCAACGATGGTAATGATTCTGTCGGCTCTGTTTTTTGGCAGGTGCATCCATAAAGAGGCCATGATTGCATTGATGTTAAGCTATGCCGGTATTGCCCTGGCAATGTTGCACGATGTGCAGTTTTCCGGTGAACATGTATTGCCGGGCTCGGCGATGATATTCGCTGCGACGCTGACCTATTCCATTTTTCTTGTCGGCAGCGGCGAGTTGATTCCCAGGGTGGGCGCCAGGCGCTTTACGGCCTATGCCATGATTGTTTCGTGTCTGGCTGTATTTGTGCAGTTTGGGACAATTCACAATGCCCAACATTTTTACCAGCCTGCCGCGGTATATGGCTATGGATTGGCAATGGCTATTTTCTCAACCGTGATTCCGGCATTTTTACTGGCCGCCGCAATTCAACGTATTGGTGCAAGTCACACATCTGTCATTGGCGCACTCGGGCCGGTGGCCACCATTGGCATGGCCGCAATCTTCCTTGCTGAACCCGTCTCTGCCATGCAGATGACAGGTGCAGCCTGTGTGATCGGCGGTATTTTAATACTTGGTATGAAAGGGTGAGATAGTCCATGCCGGGTATTATGACAATACAGGTTCGTTCTAAGGATGGGGCACTTCGACCACCACAGCTTTCCCTTCGCAGGCCGGACAGCAGCCTTTTCCACCCTGATTTCAGATGCCCCCGGAAAATCCCCGGTCTCAAAAACATTCAAGATCATACCCGGTTCTCATCCGGCAATGATTCGGCAGATATATGCATCTCTCCTCCTGCGCGCTATGTAAACTGACAAAATCCATTTCTGGAATGTGAAATATTTCACCAACGTTTTATGCCCTGTACATATATATATTCGCAGACAGTGAAAATATCACAATCGGGGAGGAGGCTATAGTCATATGATTATGATTATTGAGGACAATCGGGATATCCGTCTGCTACTTGCGGACTTTTTCAAATTTTTGAACAAAGAAACCCTGATCTACAGCTCTGATGAAAAGGCTATTAATGATTTTGATCTGATCAGACAGGAAAATATCCGGGTTATTATCAGCGATTATTCACTACCCGGCATGAACGGCATCGACTTCATTGAACACGCAAAACCAGTATTGAATCCATCTCTTTGCATACTGATTTCAGGCAATCCTCCCGATAAGATACCGGATAATATTGTAATGGTGGCCAAACCTTTCCAACCGGAATTTTTGATGCAGACAATGGATATGCATTTGGGCAGCCCTTCTGGCAATTTCGGATATGCATGAAGAATCAGGATCAAAGACGTAAGCAAAAAAATTTACCCCCCGGCTTCCGCCTGTTGCTTCAGGCAGGGAGTTGCGGCTCATACAGATAGACCTTGACTTTACCAATACCTTTTAACTCATAGTCTGTGGATGCGAAAACATCCGGAGAACCAAGAGACTTGCAGGTTATTTCATCCATCAGGATTTCGCCCGGCCTCGCTTTGGACTCAAGTCTTGCAGCAAGGTTCACATGTTTGCCGATAACCGTAAAGGAACGGCGCTCGCGAGCCCCCAGAATACCGAGAACAGCCTCTCCGGTAGCAATGCCTATACCGATTTTCAGCTGCTCCCTCCCCTCCTGACCCCGTTGAAGGTTGAGTTTTTCAACACCACTCATCATCTCTTTTGCCGCCTGAAAAGCCAGTTGTGAATAGTGGCTCCGGGAAGGAAGAACGCCAAACACAGCCATAGCCCCGTCACCGGTGATTTTGTCAATCAGGCCGGAATTATCCAGAACAGGCTGTAGCATACACTTCATATAGTCATTCAGGGTATGCATGACCAGCTGCGCATCCTGATGTTCATTAAAGGCGGTAAACCCCCGAATATCAACAAACAGAGTTGAAATGGTTTTTCGTTCACCTGCAGAATCAAACTGCAATAATCCATTGGCAGCACGCTCTGCCACCTCCTGACCAAGGTAGCGATCAAGAATCCTGGCCTGCTTTTCCCGGAGAAGTATCAGCTCATTGGCAGCCTGCTGATATTTTTGTGTCTGGAGTGTTGTCTCGGTCACATCACAAAATATCAACCAGGCTGCGCCCTCTTCATAAAATGCATGGATATCGGTATAAATTTCCTCTTTCAGTTGAATCTGGGGTAAATCAAATGAGTCATGAAAGGGGAGAAGACCATCCAGCACATGGCAAAGCTCTGTAACAGGCATGCCGGATACGGGAGCAGTATCAAAATATCTTTGCCAGCTGCCCCCTGAGGATTCAACTGAACAGCCATCTTCTCCAAGTTTGATCCACGCTGGTGATAAAGCCCTGATTTTACACGTGGCAATGTCACGGTAAACGGGTTCGGGAAGGTCAGGGAGTATCACGGTTTAACAAGTTTCCCTGCCAGTTTCCGGAATGCCTCTTCGACATGCTCGCCTGTCTTTGCGCTTGTCAGATAAACAGATGACCCGTCTTTCGACAACGTCTCCACTTCTTCCGAAGTAAAGCTCCACTCATCAAGCAGATCGTGCTTATTAAATAGCGTAACCGAAGGCAACTCTCCCAGCTCATTCTGAAATCTTTCCAGTATCTCCCGGGCAGTTTCAAGGGTATCCCGGCGAGTTCCGTCAATGACGAAAATTATCCCCGAAGCCCCCCTCAGATAGCTTGCGGGAATCTTTTTGTACTCCTCCTCACCATGTATATCCCAGAGCATAAGGCTTACAGACCGGCCATCCACCGTAAGCTGCTTACGATCAATTTTTACTCCCATTGTCGAGAGATATTTATCAGAAAACTTGCTATGAACGAACTGTGAAACGAGACTGGTTTTACCTACTCCGAAAGCACCGAGAATGCATACCTTTTTCTGAATCATGATTGGGGTGCCTGCTCTTTCAGCAGTGAAACCGAAACACCCCAGAAACGGGACTTTCCGTCAGCTTTTTCAGAAGCAGTCGAACGAAGCTTCTGCTCATCCAGGCCCAGTTCCGTCAGCATCTCCCGCACACGATCCGCCCGTACCTTTGCCAGGATAAGTTGCCGCCAGCCGACAGTACCTGAGACACCTGTCAACTGTAATACGGTACTATCAGGCTGTAAGGCAACAGCACGGCGGTATTTATCGAATATATCGTGAATTTTCTTCACCTCCCCAGGTAAAAGGTCAGCCCGGTTGGGCCGGAATCGAATCCGGATATGATCAATCTCTTCCTTAAGTCTGGCCCACATCACCGTACTGTTTTGAAGCCGGGAATCATCAAACACGGCAACCCCCCGAATAGCAGGAGCCGTTGCGCGAGCCTCCTTAATCCATGTGGACGGTGCTACGCCTGCTGCAAAAAGCGTTCCGTCCCTGTAAGTAAGCTCAACTCCCTCAGGGGGATGCAGCCGTTCAACCGCCATAGCAAGAACCCTGCTATAATCATCACTCCTTTTTATGCCGCTATCATTGTAAGCCGTGATGCCGGGAATATTTTTTGCCTTCTCATGCGCCGACATGATCCAACGGGTAGTGGCTTCACCGGAAGCAATCAGCTCCCTTTTTCCGGTGACAGACAATTTGACGCTGTCAGGCGGCATCAGCTTCCGGTAGGCCAGCCTGAGAAGATAGTCCGGAGAATCGGTGATCACCAGCTTACGGTCGTCATAGCCGGTCAGCTCCGCTATCTGCTTCACAGAAGTCCGGGCTCTGGCCGCCCATGCCTCAGTAGCCTCACCTGAGAGTATCAACCTGGAGTTCAACAGCTGAAGTGTGACGGTTGGCGGCGGATTCAGACGTTCACGAATTTTTTTCAGCAGTATGCCATGCAGATCGATAACTGATAGCTGACGACTATCAACTGCATCAATACCACTGATCAGCAGCGCCTCACTCTTGGCCCTGTCAATCCAGTCAGGCAAAGCCTTGCCTGAAAGAACAAGTGTGGAACCCTTCAACCCGATATTCACAGATTCCGGAGGATTGATGCGTGTAGCAACCCTGCCAAGGATGAATGATGTATCCAGTGAGTGATATGCCTGCCAATGCATGGAGACATCTTCCGGGTCTATACCGTAAGCAGGAAGAAGGGATACAGGATCAACAGCCAGGGGGTCACGCATGCCGAAGATAACATGCTGCCCACTCTTCTCCTGTATTTGGGTGATCACAATACCAGGTGTGGAGTTCAGGCGGTCGATATAGCCAAGCCACTGCAAGTGCTGGTAATAACTCCACCCTGACCAGATCAGCAAGAACGCTGACAGCAACAGTACGCCAGCAATGGCTTTAACCGGAGATTTTTTCTCATCTGTCTGCCTGTAATGTGAAACCATCAATACATTGAGCTGCTCATCAACCTGCTCAAAAGGTTTTGAATCCCCGTCAAATGTCCGCAACTCTTCCGAGAACTGTTGCTGAACCTCCTCAACCACCACCTGAGATGTACTATGAAGACTCTGGGGAACACTGCCTCGGCATATAACAGCAAGCACAACATCCGGACTTTGTTCAATAACAATCTCCAGATCTCCCATCCGTAAATTCTCAATTTCCTGCCCTGCACCGGAATCAAATGAATCGCGTATGAAATCCTGAACTGCCGTCAGCATGCCTGATACAAGATCTGCATCTTCACTTAACTTTTTATCATACGCGAGGTGGCGCAAAAGAATGCCTGTTTTCTTATGAATCAGAAAAATCTGCTCCACGCGATAAACCAGTGTATTGAGCATGACAATTTCGGCAAAGGATTTGCCTGTACGTATGGAATCGAAGCGCCATTTCAGCCCTTGTAACGAAAATGCATGTTCCAGTGTCTGGTTTAGGGATTGCATCATCGTGGCAATGGTATTGCTGATGGATTTGCGAATCGCGGGTCCCATGACGGGAAAAAGAGCATCAGATAATGGCCTGGGATTTTTGGCAACAGATGTCTTGATGGCTGACTCAATGGTCAGTGACAATGCCTGGCTTAATGCATCATCCGTTTTATTACGAAGACGGACCGCCTCGGCCAATACTTTGGCAACCTCTTTGGCATGCAGTTCCTGGTTGAATAGCAGTTCTTCAATAACATCGAGACGAGCAGCCTCCGGCCCTGAAAGTAACCTGCGAAGCTCCTGCATGGCAGTGATTTCAGTTTCAACTGGAGGATGGGATTTGCTCACAACATCTTTACCCGAATAGTCTGTTGATTAACTTTGGAGCCGCTCTATTGCTCACTGCCGGGAAGTTCAAACTCTTCATTCAGACGCATTGCTATCTCGGTAAACATGGATGCCAGCGCCTTGCGGTCGGTTTTGTCCGAACGCAGTTCCTCTATAGCGCTGTCCAGTGAAACAGCAAGTGCATTTCGCGCATCCTGAATCTCATTACGCAACTCCTTGGACTGCTTCAGCAGAGCTTCACGCAGGTCACTCTGGCCTTTGCTAAACTTATCCTGCATTTGAGCACGCTTTTTATCTGCTGCCATTGTTGTTTTATCCAGTTCGCGTGAGATCTGCTGCGTGGCCTCTTCACGTTCGCTACGTTCGGTTGCCAGCTTCTCCAGCAGATCGCCAATCTCCTGTTTGATATAGGATTCCAGTGCATCCAACCGGTTGGCAATTTCACTGCGGAGGGTTCCTGTCTCATTAAGAACACGCTCTTCCAGCCGGGTAAAGCGCCTCTCATAATCACGCATCTGCGATCCAAAGATAATATCGCGAATCTGATCAATATTTCCTGATTCAAACGCATCGGAAGAGGCCGTAGTTCTGCTGCTTTTACTTGTAGGCATATGGGACTCCATGTGAAATGAATTTACACCAGGGCCTGTTGATACTAATTTCGATGGCGGCGATTCGACCATTTTTTCGATCCTGCAAGGCTTTGCGAGCATTGCGTGCTTGTTGCACGCTTGCGAGCAGTAACGCAGCAGGGCGGAAAAACGGACTATCCCGACGGGCTGCGCCCCGAATGAGGATACCCGGCGTTGCTCGTCGGTCAGTTGGAACCACCAATCTCCCTCCTCACGCCTTGATTAACCTCATTCGGGGCAAACAGCGCCAACACCGCAATTAGTAATGTTAACAGGCCCTAAATATCACTCTAACCAGTTGAACTGTATATGATTATTTTCACCTCTTCAATTCGCCCGGCTCTGTCAGTAACAGATCACCCATCCGCAGTGTAAAGGGATCAAGGGCATGTTTTGAAGAAGCCGGTTCCATTGATATGCCTGATCAGGCCATAAGAGAGGCTTTAATTTTTGCCGGCAAAACAAAAAACCGCTCACAACGGAGCGGCTTTTGCATGGATCAGGATTTGATTAGCTATGGTACTTTACAGACTCCTCGCGCACAGCCCTGAAGAACTCAATGGCATGCTCCGGCGGCACATCCGGCGTAATGCCGTGCCCCAGGTTGAACACATGGCCATTGCCATGGCCGAACCTGGCCAGAATATCCTTCACCTCATCGCGGATACGCGCAGGCTTCGCATACAGCATCGTCGGATCCATATTGCCCTGCAGGGCCACCCTGCCACCGACACGGCGGCGTGCTTCATCAATATCGATCGACCAGTCCAGGCCAAGCACGTCACAACCGGTATCGGCCATCGCCTCCAGCCAGCCCATACCACCCTTGGAGTAGAGAATCACAGGCACGCGGCGTCCTTCATGCTCACGTGTCAGCTGCTCAACAATACGTTGCATGTATTGCAGTGAGAATGCCTTGTAATCGCGAGTGGTCAGGACGCCGCCCCATGTATCAAAGATCTGCACAGCCTGAGCACCATTGGCGATCTGACCGTTGAGATAGGCAGCAACAGAGTCCGCCAGCTTCTCCAGCAGCAGATGCATGGTCTCCGGCTCGTTGAACATCATTGCCTTGATTTTGGAGAAGTTCTTGGAGCCGCCGCCCTCAACCATGTAGGTCGCCAGCGTCCACGGGCTGCCGGCAAAACCGATCAGAGGTACACGGCCATTCAGATCCCTGCGAATGGTGCTTACCGCATTCATGACATAACCCAACTCTTGTGACGGATCATCCAATACGGGCAGTTTTTCCACATCGGTGCGACAGGTGATCGGATCAGGGAACTTCGGTCCTTCACCTGTGCCGAATGTCAGTTCCATACCCATCGCTTCCGGTACCACCAGAATATCCGAAAACAGAATAGCCGCATCGGCGTCCAGAATATCAATCGGCTGCAAAGTTACTTCACTGCACAGTTCGGGTGAGCAGCACAAATCCAGAAAGCCGCCGGCCTTGGCACGGGTTGCCCGATACTCAGGAAGATAACGTCCGGCCTGGCGCATCATCCATACCGGCGTACGTTCCACGTCCTGTCGCAGGCAGGCCCGCAAAAATAGGTCATTCTTCAATTCAGTCATAAAAAAAATCCTTTAATTACGAAACACGCGAAGATCACAAAGAAATATACTGTGTCAACCTTCGCGTGCTTCGTGCTCTCTGTGGTGAGTCTGCCTAATCCCAGATATAGCCTTCAGTGGGTGACGATGCACTGGCAAACGCCCGCTTCGGCATCCGTCCTGCCAGATACGCCTGACGCCCGGCGCGCACGGCATCGCGCATAGCACGTGCCATACCGCACTCATCCTGCGCCTCGGCAATGGCCGTGTTGATCAGAACTGCATCCGCACCCAGTTCCATCGCCTTGGCGGCATCGGATGCGGTTCCGATACCTGCATCCACCACGATCGGAACATTGGCCCGCTCCTTGATCACGCGGATATTAAACGGATTGGCAAGCCCGCGACCGGAACCAATCGGGTTACCCAGCGGCATCACAGCCACACAGCCGATCTCTTCCAGACGGGTGGCCACAATCGGATCATCATTGGTATAGACCATCACCTCAAAATCCTCGGCCACCAATGTTTCGGCCGCCTTGATCGTCTCCACCACATTGGGGTAGAGGGTCTGAGTATCACCCAGCACCTCCAGCTTCACCAGATTCCAGCCACCGGCCTCACGCGCCAGACGCAGTGTGCGCACGGCATCATCAGCATTAAAGCAGCCCGCCGTATTGGGCAGAATGGTATATTTCTCCGGATCGATATAGTCGAGCAGGTTCTCCTTGCCCGGATCGGTGATATTTACGCGGCGCACGGCCACGGTAATCATCTCCGCTTCCGATGCCTCTGTTGCATCTTTCGTCGTCTGGAAATCCCTGTATTTGCCTGAACCGACAATTAACCGTGACCCGAACTCATAGGTTCCAACCTTGAAAATATCATCCGACATTTATTACAACTCCCGCCCGCACAGGATGTGCAGCTTTTGATTCAGGCCACCCATGGCCTTCAGGGCTTTGCCCCACTTTCAGTGTGTCCAATTCAGCTCTCCTGCCAAATTGTGTCAATCAATCAGCTACCCGCCACCAATCATATGCACCACTTCAAGACGGTCACCTTCAACCAGTGCGGTTGATTCATATTCACTTTTGGGCACTACTTCCATATTACGCTCAACAGCCAGCATCCGTTTCTCCAGCCCCAGCTCAACAATCAGCTGAGCAACCGTTGCGGCTTCAACATCTTTTACCTCTCCATTGAGTTGGATCTTCATCACGGAAACACACCTTTCTGCATTAAACATTAACAAAAGCGGGGGATTTTTTCACAAAATCGGAGCAAAATGCCCAAATAGAGTTTGACCCTATTTTTCCAGCCGCGTAGCTTGGCCCACATGCTAACAGCATCTGCTTCAACGCCCAACATGCAGAACGGGGAAAATACCAGATCAGCACCAACACCGGATAACTGGCATGGTGTCGCCGAAGGGCTGAACAGGGCCCGTCAGCAAGTATGTGGCGGTCACTACCAGGAAGCAATAAACACCCTTAAGGCAGTCCTTGAGTTTGCTCCATCCGAGCCGCAGGCTTGGAGATTGCTCGGTGACATCCTGGGGCAACATGGCCATTCGGAAAAAGCAGAAGCATGCCATAAGAAAGCATCCCGGCTTGAACAGCAGTTAAAAACCGGTACCAATTCGCTGCCTGCATCCGAGCGACTGGCGAAGCTGCTCTGGTCTCAGGGAGAAACCGATGCGGCATATGCCATGTTGGCCGTTTTGCTGCTCCGCAATCCTGAAAATGAGCGTCTTGTTGAAATGCGCCATGCATGGGAACGTGCCTCATGAAACCATTGCGCATTCTGGTTCTTCATGGCCCCAATCTGAACCTGCTCGGTACACGCGAACCGGGCCACTATGGCGTTCAGACGCTTGCCGACATCAATCAGGCGCTGATCTCGCTTGCCGATACGCTCGGTGCGGAGTTGACAACCCACCAGAGCAATCATGAAGGCGAACTGGTTGACCATATTCAGAAAGCCGGCAATGGGAATATCGATGCCATTATCATTAATCCGGCGGCCTATACACATACCAGCATTGCCCTGCGAGATGCCCTGCTGGCAACCCGCATCCCGTTTGTCGAAGTGCACCTCTCCAACATCCATAAACGGGAAGAGTTCCGACACCGTTCTCTTCTGGTGGATGCCGCGGTTGGCATGGTTGCCGGTTTCGGGCCTTCATCCTATACGATGGCGCTTCGCGGCATTGTCGAACATTTACGTAACAGATAAGGAGATTAATTGTGGACATTTCTCAAATCCGAAAACTGATTCGGCTCATTCAGAACAGCGACATCACCGAAATTGAAGTTACCGAGGGCGACCACACCGTTCGCGTCTCCCGCCAGGGTACAGTCGCAACTGCACCTGCCCCGGCAGTTCAGCCGATCGTGGCTGCTCCTCCGGCAGCAGCTCCGGCAGCCCCGGCCGAAGAGAGTGCGGAAGAGGAAAATATCGTTACCTCTCCAATGGTCGGCACCTTCTACCGCGCTCCATCACCAGATGCTGATCCCTTTGTAACAGAAGGGAGTAAGGTGAAGAAGGGCGACACCCTATGCATCATCGAGGCGATGAAGCTGATGAATGAAATTGAGGCGGAGTATGACGGCGTTATTGAGAAAGTGCTCGTGGACAATGCCTCTCCTGTAGAGTTTGGCCAAGGCCTGTTTGTCATTACACCGCTCTGATTTCATAAGAGGTTTCCATGTTCAATAAAATCCTGATCGCCAACCGTGGTGAAATTGCCGTTCGTATTATCCGGGCATGCAAGGAGCTTGGCATCCGGAGTGTTGCCGTCTACTCCGAGGCAGATCGTGATGCCATGCATACACGTCTGGCGGATGAGGCCATCTGTATCGGCCCTGCAGCCAGCAACCTCTCCTATCTGAACATTCCCGCCATCATGAGCGCAGCAGAGGTAACAGACAGCGAAGCAATTCATCCGGGCTATGGTTTCCTGGCCGAAAACTCCGAATTTGCTGAAATCGTTACTGCTTCCGGCTACACCTGGATTGGCCCCACCCCTGAATCAATGCGCACCATGGGTGACAAGGTGAAGGCCAAGGCCAGAATGGAAGAGGCTGGCGTACCGCTTGTACCCGGTTCCGACGGGGCTGTCCGCACCGTGGATGAGGCCAAAAAAGTGGCTGAATCAACCGGCTTCCCGCTGATCATCAAGGCTGCCGCCGGCGGTGGCGGCCGAGGCATGAAGATTGTGCACTCCGAGCCTGCGCTGCCAACTGCATTCAACATGTGTCAGACCGAGGCGGGCGCCGTTTTTGGTGATGACACTGTATTTATCGAAAAGTTTCTGGAGGAGCCTCGTCATGTAGAGGTTCAGGTGCTCGGCGATACACATGGCAACATCATTCACCTTTATGAGCGTGAATGCTCCATGCAGCGTAACAACCAGAAGATTCTGGAAGAGGCGCCGAGCCCCTCGTTGAATGAAGAAACCCGGCAGGCCATTTGTGCAGCAGGCCTGGCTGCTGCCAAAGCTGTTGATTATGTCGGCGCCGGAACTATCGAGTTTCTGGTGAACCCGGATAACTCTTTCTACTTCATGGAGATGAACACCCGTATTCAGGTGGAGCATCCGGTCACCGAATGGATCACCGGTGTTGACCTGATCGAATGGCAGATTCGCGTTGCCGCCGGTGAAGAGCTTGCTTTTACGCAGGCGCAGATCAAAATCAAGGGGCATGCCATCGAGTGCCGTATCAATGCGGAGCATCCTTTCAATTTCACGCCATGCCCAGGTACGGTAGAACTCTATCATGCCCCCGGCGGACGCAGTGTACGTGTCGACTCGGCAGTTTATACCGGTTACAAGATTCCGCCGTATTACGACTCCATGATCGGCAAAATCATTACCCATGCCAGGGATCGCCAGAAATGTATCCGTAGAATGCAACGCGCCATTGATGAGCTGGCGATTATTGGAGTCACAACCAATCAGGAACTACACCAGCGGCTGCTGGCCAACCCCGGTTTCCAGGGCGGCAATTTTAATATCCACTTCCTGGAAAACTGGCTCGACCAGATACGGCTTTAATTCGAAACCTGGCAGCAAACAGGCCGGTCAGTGCCCGGCCTGTTTGTTTTCGGAGTCAGCACTCTCGAATGCAGTGCAACAATAGGATAAAATCATACAATCATCGATGCGTGTATAAGAGAGCAACCTGCCATTTATATACCCTAAAGCTCCCGTACATTCCTGATACGCTCAATCATCGACATTGTTTTACTCATATTCGTTTCAATCAATTTTTCCAGTTGCAGCCTCAGCCATGGATATGCCCCTGTATAATCCCTGAGCATGCCCAGTGGTAATTCAAGCAATTGCATGTCTGTTGCTGCCACTACATCTGCCGGATGGGAAGCCTCTCCCAATAACGCATTCATCCCCAACATGTCCCCTGCCTGTAAATCATGCAGCAAATAACTTTCACCTCGATAGTTCTCGTAAACTGCGTCCGCAACCCCCTTGGTCACCAGCAATACATGCTGAATAAGACTTCCACCCTCAGCAATGCGATGCTGATGTTTTGCCCGCAACGTACGGGCAGCTTTCGCCAGCTTACGTCTGTCTTTAAGCGGCAGCCTGGCCAGTATTCGATTATGCGATATTTGTGTCACCCGATGACGCAGTTCAGCCTCCTCAAGCATGGAAGATTCGAGTTCCCCATGTTGCGCCATCAATTCAACCAAGCTTTTTCGCTCTAATTCAAACAGCTTACAATCGCTTGCTGCGACTACGTCAGCACTGCGCACGCCCCTGCGCAGCATCGCCATTTCTCCCACCACATCGCCCCGCTTTAATAAATTCAGCATCACCGGCTTCTCATCTTCTCCTCCTGGCAACATGGCGGCCAGACTACCTTCAATGACAACAAACATGGATTCCCCTTGTTCACCGAATCGGAACAGGTAGCTCCCCTCTTTAAGCGTACGCTGTTTCAGACGCATCACCAATCGGTCCATCAGCCCAACATCCAAGAATGAAAGAAACCCCGCTTCGCAAGCCGGTTCATCTGAACCTTCGTCGCCAGCAAAAGATGGATAGATTTGCTCAATCTCCCTGGCACCCTGTTTATCGCCGGAGGCTAACAGCAGAGCATGTAATTTTTCATATACCTTCTCAGCCTGCGCAGGCTTGTCGAGTTTAATCAGGATATCTGCATACTTTCTTAAAAATCGATGATCCGTCGGGTACACCTCTACCAACTGGGCATACATCTTTTCAGAACGTCGGATTACCTCTTCAGAAGCTTTCATGCCTATCCCCACAGATCGACCCAAATCATTGCATTAAACCTTATGATAAGGGTGGTTACTTTTCAATTACATTGTTTCCGGTTCATACACGCCACTTTCAGGAGATTATACTCCCGAGTACTGGGCATGCACCTCTCTGGCATGCATATTCGGCAGCTTGTTCAGTGCCGCAATCAACGCCCTGGCAGAGGCGACAACAATATCGGTATCCGAGCCCTGGCCATTCACAATGCGATCGTTATCCTGCAGGCGAACTGTCACCTCACCCTGGGCATCTGTACCGGAGGTGATGGCATTGACCGAGTAGAGCAGCAGCCTGCCGTTTGGCTCCACCAGTGAATTAATGGCTTTAAATGCCGCATCTACCGGGCCGTCACCCTGCGCCGTAGCTTTGTGAACAGCCCCGTCGATATCAAGCTCGACGGCTGCCACCGGTGTATCCTTCGTCCCTGATGACGCATGCAGAGAAAGCAGTTTCACCCGCTCGGTGTCGATCTCCGATTCACCGGAAAGGATCGCCATCAAATCTTCGTCAAAGATATCCTTTTTCTTGTCCGCCAAAACTTTGAAGCGTTCAAAAATATCATTTAACTGCTCCGCATCCAGGGTCACGCCCAATGTATCATAACGGGATTTCAGTGCCGCACGGCCTGAATGTTTACCCAGCACCATACGGTTGGTATTCCAGCCGACCGATTCCGGTGTCATGATTTCATAGGTCTTCTGGTGCTTCAGCACACCGTCCTGATGAATGCCTGATTCGTGCGCAAAGGCATTGGCACCGACAATCGCCTTGTTCGGTTGAATCGGCATGCCGGTAATCTGCGAGACCAGCTTGGATGTCGGCACAATCCTGGTGGTATCGATACCTGTCTCGATATCATAACGATCCGCACGAGTACGCAGAATCATCACCATCTCTTCCAGTGAGGCGTTACCTGCCCGCTCGCCCAATCCGTTGATGGTGCACTCAACCTGACGGGCGCCGTTCTCAACGGCTGCCAGGGAGTTGGCGACAGCAAGCCCCAGGTCATTATGGCAATGTACGGAAAAGATGGCCTGATCGGAGTTCGGAACACGGGTAATCAGTTCCCGGATCCGCGCACCAAACTCATCTGGCGTCATATAACCCACAGTATCCGGAATATTGATTACACGCGCACCGGCGGCAATCGTCGCCTCGACAATCCGGCAGAGGAAATCCATCTCGGAACGGCCAGCATCCTCAGCCGAGAACTCAACTTCCGGCGCAATGCTTCTGGCCTGTGTCACTGCCTCAACCGCGCGTTCCAGCACCTGATCTGGCGTCATGCGCAGCTTGGCTTCCATATGGATCGGGCTTGTCGCAATAAAGGTATGAATCCGGGCACGATCTCCGGCAGGCCGTACCGCCTCGCCGGCACGCTCGATATCCTTCGGGTGCGCACGTGCCAGACCGGCAATACGCGGTCCTTCCACCTCTGAAGCAATACGGTGCACCGCCTTAAAATCACCGGGAGATGCAATCGGAAACCCTGCTTCAATAACGTCAACGCCGAGCGCTGCAAGCGCGTGCGCAATACGCATTTTTTCATCAATATTCATCGAACAGCCCGGCGACTGTTCACCATCACGCAATGTGGTATCAAAAATATACAGGCGATCTGACATCTCTACGCTCCTATCAACTCAACCAGAGCTATTTCAAACAAAGGAACCACTACTTTATCCGCGCTTCCTTCAACTCATGGGCGGGCTGCAAAAATTGTGTTCATACAATTTTTAGCTCCCCTAAACAAAAAAAGCCGCAGGAAAATCCTGCGGCCTGTGTCCTCACTACTGAATCAACTCAGCAGGCACACAGACCCGTTCGCAGCAGTAGCAGCTGCTCTCCGGCAAAAGAACCGTCAAATGAAAAATATCTGTTCTGTCTGTTCATACGGCGGATTAGACCACTGTGCGCTGCACCGGTCAATTATCTTCCATCTCCGATGTTTCACGTTTACGCACACGGGCACGGCGTCTGGCAAGACGATAGCGCGTTGCCCTCTGATGCTGCCAGGCACTCATCATCGGCCCGTGCAGACAATAAATCAGCAACACCGCAAACAGCACCTTATATGGATCCGCCATAACAAAAACGATAACAAGGAGCATGACCAGCAGCATGGCAAAAGGACGTCGCTGCTTAAGATCAACATCCTTGCCGGAGAGAAAGCGAACCCCGCTTACCATCAGCCATGCCACTGTTACAGCAATAACAAACCAGAGCCATGCAATGGGCTCATAACTCCCCTGCTCGTGAAACAGTACCGCTGTTGCAATCAACAGCGCTGTCGCAGGCGTTGGCAACCCCTGAAAATACCGCTTGTCCTGGCTTGCCAGCTGAACATTGAATCGTGCCAGCCTCAAGGCGGCGCAGGCAGTAATCAGAAATGCCGCCAGCCAGCCAAACTTCTGTAGTGGCGCCAGTGCCCACAGATATATCAATACAGATGGCGCAAGCCCAAACGAAACCATATCACAAAGGGAGTCCAGTTCAGCACCAAAGGCGGTCTCTGCATTTAACAGGCGTGCAACACGTCCATCCATCATATCAAACACGGCAGCAGCCAGAATGGCCCAGGCTGCCAGTTCATAGCGTCCCTGCACTGCGGCAATCAATGCATAGAAGCCTGAAAACAGCCCCATAATGGTGAACAGGCTTGGCAGCAGATAGATACCACGTCTTGTCATCAAACGCTTGTGTGCCGCCCTTGCCACCTATGCATCCCCACCCTGCAGATCAATTTTTCGTGCAATAATGGTCTCTCCGGCCGTTACATGCTCGCCGATACCAACACAAAGTTCATATCCGGCCGGGATTTCACAATCCACGCGCGAACCAAAACGAATCATGCCGATACGCTGCCCCGCCTCCACATGGTCACCGACTGCCGTATAGGAGACAATACGCCGCGCAAGCAGGCCTGCAATCTGGGTAAAGGCAATTTTGCTGCCGTCATCGGCCTGCATTTCAAAACGGTTGCGTTCATTCTCTTCACTTGCATGTTCAAAGCTGGCATTGACAAATTTACCCGGAAAGTAGTGCATATGTGTAATTCTGCCGGACATCGGCGCACGATTCACATGAACATTGAAGACATTCATAAAGATATCGACACGCAGGCCAGACTCACCTCCATCGGCACGAACCACCTTACCATCGGCAGGAGAGATAAACAAACCACTGCCCTCCGGCATCCGGCGCTCAGGATCCCTGAAAAAGTTCAGCATAAAGAGAAGCAGCAGCGCCAGCACGCCTGATACAACCCACCAACACAGTGCAGCGGCAACAATCAAAAGCAGCAGCGTTGGAATAATAAAGGGCCAACCCTCGGGGGCAAACGGAAGTTTGCCGCGTGGACGGCCGGAAATTGCTTTTTTCTCACTCATAACGCGAACTCTACATGCAAGAAGAGCAATGCCCAAGCAAAGTGCGGCGGCCATATATAACCAGCATGAACCTCGATGGCTTCGTAAAAATTCCTCAACACGCCCATATGCGGCTGCACAAATCAATGACTTGCATCATAAGCAGTTGATTTATAAGAGAAGTGAAAAGCGCACCTGGCTCTTCTCCGGTCTTGTGAGTGGGCATTAGGCAGCGACATAAAACATTGATGCGTTATCCGGCAGAGATAATTGCCGCCGGTTGTGTTTGCGCTGACGGCTTGAAAGATTCTTCTTCGGTTTGCGTTTATTCTGCACACACCAGTTGATTCCCTGCATGCGTGTGTCGTGCTTTACTCATCACTGGCATAATCCGTAAAACACCGAATACTTCCGATCCCGTACAGGGCATCTTCCATCTGATGATCCGAAAAACCGAACCAGTGCTGCATGCAGTGAATCCGCAATATGGCTTCTTCGATTGATACTTTAATTCGTCGCCCCTGAATAAATCATTTTTCACGCATCCAAGGCCAACCGGGAG
>CAZLJF010000015.1:0-45381 GCA_964559845.1 uncultured Zetaproteobacteria bacterium
GTGAATACTACGAACAAAATATCAGGCGTGTTGCACTTCGATCTTGAAACCGCCCTAATATATCGTATGGGAAGGCATGGGTGAATAACCATGCTCATATATTGCGAGCAAAAGGAAACTCAACAAATGAATGGTTATATTACTCGTTAGTTCACAAAAACATCCTAGGCTTCATAAACGGAGGAACACGAACCAAGTTAAACAAAAGTGACATGTTGCATATTCCAATATTGCTTCCGAGCCTAGAAGAGCAACAAAGAATCACCTCTGCGTTTTCTTTTACCGATCAGGAAATCGAAACATGGCAGAAGCAGCTTGAGCATTTGAAGCAGGAGAAAAAAGCCCTGATGCAGCAATTGCTCACCGGTAAGCGGCGGGTGAAGGTAGCCATGTCAGATATCGAACCACTTCAACTTGGAGGCAGCAATGAAATTTGAAGTTTATTGCGATGAGGCATTACCTGATCTTTTTACATCCAAGAAGCCAAACTCTCAATTTCTTATGATTGGAGGATTATGGCTTCCAGCAGAACTTCGTGAGGAAGCTAAGGGCAAGATTAAGAAATTACGAAAAAAGCATAACACATGGGGAGAAATTAAGTGGACAAAGATTTCTCCATCTAAACAAGCATTCTATGAAGAGTTAATTGACCTCTTTATGGAGTTTGGTATGGATATGCGCTTTCGTTGCATTGCTGTAGATAAAGATCAGGTAAATATGACACTTCATGATAATGACGGGGAGCTTGGTTTCTACAAATTCTATTACCAGCTTTTACATCATTGGATTTATGATTTTAACGAGTATTCAATTTTTTGTGATGTAAAGACAAACCGTAGCAGAAAACGATTAAAAGATTTGAAACGATGTCTTTCTCATTCGAATCTGTCAGCCGAAATTGAGTGCATTCAGGCTCTTCCATCCAGGCAAGTAACATTAATTCAATTAAGTGACCTTCTTCTTGGGGCTGCAAGTAGCAGGATGAATGGAACCTTAGGTAAAGGAACAGCAAAAGAAGCAATAGTAAACCATTTAGAATCTCATTTGAATATCAACTCACTAAAGCCGACACCCCGTTCGAAGGAAAAGTTTAATATATTCAAGATTCATCTATCAGGAGGCTGGTAATGTCTTTGCCTCCGCTGGTGTATTATAAAACGGAAGAGGAATATAAAGACCATTATGAAAGGGAATATTGCCAAGGGGCAATTTTTTCTTTTGATGGGATTCGTGTTTATTTTAAACCTGAAAGCTTTCAGCATGCTTTTTATGAAAGTAGTCAAAGGAATGGTGTGAAAGATGTATTTTCAGAAGTTCGCTCTCAAAGAATTAACTGGATAAAAGAAACTTTGGAAAACATAAACTCAGACTTATATCAAGGCTGGAACAA
This sequence comes from uncultured Zetaproteobacteria bacterium, assembly GCA_964559845.1. GTDB lineage: Bacteria > Pseudomonadota > Zetaproteobacteria > Mariprofundales > Mariprofundaceae > WSZY01. The sequence continues at coordinate 1,391 of CAZLJF010000015.1, forward strand.
GTGGAAAGAGTCTTATGAACCAAATAAAAGGGTTCAGATTGTTTATGAAGATTTTGTGGTTATCATTAGGTTGAAACTTGATAGGCGAGGGAACCTGAAAGGTCAGTTTATGACCTGTTACTTAGCAGATAACAGCATAGAAAAAATACGCATGTCTCCAAAATGGACTTGGGAGGAGTGCATGGCTATTCTGAAGGAACATTAAAAATGGACGCTGATTTGCTACGCTGGCTCAGCAGTCCGAAGCCTCGATTAATTCAACAGCCGATAGGCAGTGAACTCATTGCGAATTTAAGGCTGTTATGGACACCTTGTCAACAGCAGTTGACCAAGAGTGAGGCAAAATGATTACTCAACTTCCCAAAACTCAGGAGCAATACAGCTCCCATATACCCGCCCTGCATACGCTGGCGGCGCTGGGATATGAATATCTTACGCCGGATGAATGCCTGGCCAGGCGCGGCGGCACGAATGCCGTGGCGCTCAAGGATGTATTGATCGAAACGCTGAAGGATAAGAAATAAGCTATGAAGAAGGGGCGACCAGTCTCGACCAGAGAAGACTCAGTGAAAGGACCGAACAACTCTGGCCGCAAGCAGTGTTATAAGACTCTGATGATTCAATTGCAAGAATATGGACGATTGACCGGGGTTTATTCAACAACACCCGCCGCGCCTCTGCTTCATACGTACCAGGGCAGGTTTCTTTTTTTGTTTTTCCACCGCGTAAAGCTGAACACTCTGGCATATTTGCCATCCAAACCCAAAAGTGAGAAAAATAATTGCTGCCAATGGTTTATAAAAATGTTGGCTAAGGATCCTAAGACAAGCTATAATTGCGGCAACACAGCCGCCACGCCTATGAAACTTCGGTTTTACGCGCAACCTTGGCGGCTTTTTTGTGCCTCCATTTCAGGGATGTGTACCTGTGTGTAAGCTTCCTTACCTCAAAGAACCAATTACCTATGATGAGCAGTTGGACAAACTCATTGATCGAGGACTGGCTGTTTCGAATCGCTCCAGAGCACTGAAAGAATTAAGGCATATCAGCTATTATCGTCTTAGCGGGTATTGGTTCCCATTCAGGACAAGAAACGCTGAGGGAGATGCTACCGATAAATTTGAGGAAGCAGCGAGCTTTGAGAAGGCGCTGGAACTGTATGAGTTTGACCGGCATCTCAGGCTTCTGGTGATTGATGCGATTGAAAGGGTCGAAGTGGCCGTGCGTACCCGGCTGGTTTACCACCTGTCTCACAAATATGGGGCATTCGGCTATCTTGATTCCAGTAAATTTCACCCCCGGTTCGACCATGCAAAATGGCTTGGGTCGCTGGAGGAGGAAGTTAAACGTTCGAAAGAAGAGTTTATTAGCCACTATTTCAAGAGGTATTCCGATACTCATTTGCCAATTTGGATGATCACAGAGGTAATGAGCCTGGGTTCACTATCGATTCTATATAGAGGGATGGTGAACGATGATAAAAGAGCGGTATCGGCAACATTTCATGTTCATTTTAGAAGGTTGGAAGATTGGCTCCATATGCTGACCTATATCCGCAACCTTTGTGCTCACCACAGCAGGCTATGGAACCGTGAATTGGCGATTAAACCAAGACAGCGCATGAGTGAAAGGGAATGGAAGGCACCGATCACATCAAGAAATGACCGTGTTTTTTATGTGCTTCTGATTCTTCGGCAGATGTTGAAGGAATCGGAGAATGGACAGCACTGGCAACAAAGATGCGAGGAGTTACTTGATCCGGTATGTGAAAACAGGAGGTGGAGAGCTGCAATGGGCGTTCCTGAAGAGTGGATGGATCACCCTCTTTGGGATGTGGAGCAGGAGGAGGATTGATGGCTTTATTACCCAAAACCCAGGAGCAATACAGCTCCCATATCCCCGCCCTGCATGTGCTGGCGGCACTGGGTTATGAATATCTGACGCTAGATGAATGTTTGTCCAAACGAAAAAGTGCAAGCTTTGCCAGGGAAGCTCTGAAAAACTATTGCATGAGCCGCGTTGTCGCCCAAATCGTGATGATGGCAAGGAAAACAGTGAAGAGCATAGCCATAGCTATGGTCGAGCTGTTTGACGCAGCCAGCGCACGATTGGGGCACAACCCTTACGGGACAAGGCATAACAAGCGAGCTACTAATTTGCTACGCTGGCTCAGTAGCCCGAAGCCTCGATTGGTTCTGCCGCCGACAGGCGGAAAACTCAGGCCGCATCTCATATACCGTGCAGAATACCGTCAAGCGGCAACTAATACAGGTATGGGAGGTTGCCCATGAGCAAAAGGCAAGCCCAAAATATTGTTCGTTCGTCAGCAGCTGAGTACCTGACCTTTGTTGCTGCCAGCGGTGAAGGTGGTGTGGAAGCGATTTATGCCGATGAAAATATCTGGTTAACTCAGAAGATGATGGGATTATTGTATGATGTGGAAATAAACACCATTAACTATCACCTGAAAAAAATATTTTCTGACAGTGAGTTACAGCAGGATTCAGTTATTCGAAAATTTCGAATAACTGCAGCCGACGGAAAAACCTACAATACCAAACACTATCACCTTGCCGCGATCATCTCGGTTGGCTACAAGGTTAATTCCGAGCGTGCTGTGCAGTTTCGGAAATGGGCGACCACAATTATTCAGGAGTTCACCATCAAAGGTTTCACGATGGATGACGAGCGCCTGAAGAGTGATGGCTCCATTCTCTCAAAACAATATTTTGAAGAGCAGTTACAACGTATCAGGGAAATCCGCCTGAGTGAGCGCAAGTTTTATCAAAAGATCACAGATATTTATGCAACATCCATTGATTATGATGTCACCGCCCAAGTGACCAAACGCTTTTTTGCCACAGTACAGAACAAGCTGCATTGGGCCATTCATGGACAAACTGCGGCAGAGGTGATTATGGAACGTGCTGATCACAAAAAAGAGCATATGGGATTGACCACATGGAAAGATGCACCACGCGGAAAAATTCAGAAGTTTGATGTCACCATCGCAAAAAATTACCTGACAGCAAATGAAATGGAACAACTACAGCGTCTGGTTTCGGCCTATCTGGATATTGCAGAAGACATGGCATTAAGGCAGATCCCCATGACCATGCAGGATTGGGAGACTCGCTTGAACCGCTTTATCGAAGCCACTGATCGGGAGGTGTTACGGGACGCTGGCAAGGTCACGACTGAAATTGCCAAAGCCCACGCCGAAAGTGAGTTTGAGAAATACCGAATTGTTCAGGATCGTCTGTTTGAGTCCGATTTCGACCGGATTATCAAAGGGGTTGAACAGGAGACCGACAAATGATCCCCAAAACCCAGGAGCAATACAGTTCCCATATCCCCGCCCTGCATGTGCTGGCGGCGCTGGGATATGAATATATTCCACCGGATGAATGCCTGGCCAGGCGCGGCGGCACGAATGCCGTGCTGCTCAAGGATGTGTTGATCGAAACGCTGAAGGCACGGCGTTTCGAGTATAAGGGCAGGGAGTATCCGCTCTCTCCCAACGCCATCGACCAGATTGTGCGGGAGTTGGAAGCGCCGGCCATGCACGAAGGGCTGCTGGCTGCCAACGAGAAGCTGTACGACAAGCTGACGCTGGGCATCACCGTGACCGAGTTTGTCGGCGGCAGCCGCCACCAGCCGACCATTCCCATTATCGACTGGCAGAATCCGGAGAATAATACATTCCAGATGACGGATGAATTTGCCGTCTCCAACACACTGAACACCGGAACCCGCAGGCCGGATATCGTCTGCTTCGTCAACGGTATTCCTTTGGCTGTCATCGAAGCCAAGCGGCCGGATGCCGGCAATCCGAACAAGAACATGCTGGATGAAGGCATATCGCAGATGATCCGCAACCAGAAGGATGACGAGATTCCGCATCTGTTCGCCTATTCACAACTGTTGCTGTCCATCAGTGGTATTGATGGGCGATACGGCACGACCAAAACAGCCAGGAAATTCTGGGCCGGATGGCGCGAGGAGGATTTCGATGAAGCGCATTTTGAGCATATCAAGAATGATGCGCTGAATGCCGCGCAACGGGCCGGGTTGCTTGCTCATCAAAAACCGTGGGTCAGAAGTCATTTCGAATCGCTCTGGTCGCAGCCGATGGCCGTCACCGATCAGGACCGGCTGCTGATCAGCCTGCTATCGCCTGCCCGGCTATTGGAGTTTATCCGCTACTTCATGCTCTACGATCAGCGGGTCGGCAAGATAGCCGCCCGCTATCAGCAGGTGTTCGGCATCAAACGCCTGATCGACCGCGTCAACAAACATGGCCCGAACGGCGCCCGTGAGGGTGGCGTGATCTGGCATACCACCGGCAGTGGCAAGTCCTTTACGATGGTATTTCTTTGCAAGGCGATGCTGCTGCATCCCTCATTGAAACAGTGCCGCTTTATCGTGGTCACGGATCGCATCGATCTGGAAAAACAACTGAACAAGACTTTTCTGATGTCCGGCGCATTCGGCAGCCATATCGCCACTAAAAAGGCCGGCGAGCGCTCCAGGGTCTCATCCGGCAGGGATCTGGCTCGTCGCATCGGGCAGGGCGATGAGCGCATTATCTTCTCCATCATCAACAAGTTCGCCACGGCAGCCAAACAGCCGCAGTGCAGGAATGAGAGTTCCGACATCATTGTGCTGGTCGATGAGGGGCATCGCAGTCAGGGCGGTGAAAATCATGAGCGTATGCGCATGGCATTGCCGAAGGCAGCCTTTATCGCCTTTACCGGCACGCCCCTGCTAAAGGATGAAAAAACCAAAAACAAGTTCGGCCCGATCATCCATGCCTACAGTATGAAGCGGGCAGTGGCCGATAGTGCGGTCGCCCCGCTGCTCTATGAAGAGCGGATGCCCGAACTGGACGTGAACCGGAAGGCGATCGACAACTGGTTCGATAAAATCACCGCCGGTTTGAGCGAGCAACAGCGGGCCGATCTGAAAAAGAAATTTGCCAACCGGGGCGCGATTTACGGCTCGCAGAACCGGATCGAGTTGATCGCCTGGGATATTGCGACACATTACACTACACATATCAAACCGACCGGGCTGAAGGCGCAACTGGCCACAGACAGCAAGCTTTCCGCAATTCGCTATAAGAAGGCGCTGGATGAGACGGGGCTGATTTCCGGCGCCGTGGTGATTTCACCGCCGGACAGTCGTGAAGGACATGCGGACGTGGATGAGGCGGAGCTTCCCGAGGTGCAGCAGTGGTGGAAGGATCATGTCGGCAGCCGACCGGAAGAGGAGTACACCAGGGAGGTGATCGAAGCCTTTGCGGGCAGTGGCGATCCGGAGATCCTGATTGTCGTGGATAAACTGCTGACCGGCTTTGACGAGCCGCAGAACGGCGTGCTCTATATCGACAAGCCATTGAAGGAGCACAATCTGATTCAGGCCATTGCCCGCGTGAACCGGCTGCATGATGCCAAGCGGTATGGTCTGCTGATCGATTATCGCGGCATCCTCAAGGAGCTGGATACCGCCATTCAGGATTATCAGGAGTTGGAAGAGGCGACCTGCGGCGGCTTCGATATTGAGGATATCGAAGGGCTTTATGCGCAGGTCAACACCGAGTACAAGCGCCTGCCCATGCTGCATGACAGGCTCTGGGCGCTGTTTGCAGGCGTAAAGAACAGACAGGATATTGAGCAGTACCGGCAAATGCTGATTCCGAAGCTTCAGAAAGACAATGAGGGCAGGGATTACGATGCCAACCAGAAGCACCGCGAGGACTTCTACGAGGCGCTGACCGAATTCGGTATGTGTCTGAAGGTTGCGCTTTCATCGCGCTCTTTTTTTGAGGACAGCTCGTTTTCGGAGGAAGATATCCGTCGCTACAAGGAAGATCTGCGCTTCTTTGTGAATCTGCGCAAAATCAGCAGGCAGGATGCCCAGGAGACAGTGGACTACAGCGTCTATGAGCGGCAGATCGGCAAGCTTGTGGATAAACATGTGGTGGGCGAGGGCGTGAAGGAATCTGAGGGGGTGTATCGGGTTGATGCGCTGGCCGAACAGTCACCGGAAACATGGAATGAAGAAAAAACGCGCAATGAAACCGATCTGATTCGCACGCGCCTGACAAAGAAAATCGAAGAGCAGATGGATGATGACCCATATGCCAGGGCGTATTTCTCAAAGCTGCTCAGACAGGCCATTGAAGAGGCGGAGAAGCTCTTTGATCATCCGTTGAAGCAATATGCGCTGTTTCAGAGGTTCAGCGAGGATGTCGAGCAGGGGCTTGTCGCCGGTATCCCCGCAGTGCTTGAGGACAAGCCTCATGCAAGAGCCTATTTCGGTGCGATGCGCCTGGTTCTTGGCGACGATACGTTTGATACGGACGACGAGGATGAACAACAGAGATTTGTCGATCTGGCGATGGAGATAGAGGCTGTTGTCAACCGGGCGGTTGCCGAGCATTCACTGAATCCGCAAAACATTGAGGCGGAGATTCGCAAGTCGCTCTTGCCCGGGCTGTTCAAAACAATGGGTGGGCTGGAGCAAGCCAGGGAAGTGATCGAGCATATCATCGATATCGTGCGACACGGGAAACATTGATGCAGATGCCCGGCTTTCGCTACGGAGACAAGACTTACGAGTATTCGGTTCGCTTGCTGGGAACACGGAAAAAGACGATTTCCATCCATGTGCATCCGGATAGTTCGGTGGAGGTGAAGGCTCCTGCCCATATTTCGTATGAGAAAATTGCTGAAGTGATGACCAGGCGCGCGCGCTGGGTTGTGCGGCATGTTGAGCGGATCCGGCAACAGCGCCGAATCATTCTGCCCCGTGAATATATCAGTGGCGAAACGTATTTCTATCTGGGTCGGCGGCATATGCTGAAGATCAATGAGGCGGCGTCCGATCAGGTTAGGCTGATGCGGGGCTGTTTTATGGTTGCATGCAGGGATGCCCGCCCGGAGCATGTAAAAGCACTTCTGGATGACTGGTACAAAACACATGCGAGGAAGGTGTTCGAGCGCAGGCTGACTCTTGCGGTCGCCGATATCGAATGGCTGAAGGATGTGCCTCCGCTATCTGTACGCAGGATGAAGAAACAGTGGGGTAGCTGCTCCAGCCACGGCAGGATCAGCCTGAACTGGCATCTGGTCAAGGCGCCTGTGGAATGCATTGATTACGTGATCATCCATGAGCTGTGTCATTTGCGGGAGCATAATCACAGCAAGCGTTTCTATGCTTTGCTGGATCGCCATTTTCCGGACTGGAGGCCGGTTAAGGCCAGACTGGATGAGATGGCCGATCTTCTCCTGAACGAATAAAAAAAGAGCCCGAGGTCGATATCGTTCGGGCTCTGATCTGTTTGCAACTTATGGTGCAACTAACAGGTTTTGATGTGCTGTTATCATAGTTAATGAGACAGCCTCTTATTGGAATACAAACATTCTTCAGATTATCTTGTTATTTTATATTCATAAATAATTAGATTTTTGGTAAAAACGTTGCAATGGGGCCTGTTGCCTGATAGTAAGCTGATCCATGGGCAACCCGGCACGAAAGATATCACGTCGAACGCGCGGAGTGCGCGGCTATTTCTACAGTCTGAAAAATGATCGCAGAGTCGATTACGAGTCACTCAACGAGCAATGCCTGATGAAAATCCTGGAAACAGATCCCACGGTAGTGAGCTATTGTGAGCAGCCCTTAAAGCTTGAGTTTGAATGGAATGGTCGAACCTACCTGTATACGCCCGATCTTCTTTCCGTAGATATCCATTCTCGGACGACGCTATATGAAGTGAAGCCCAAAAAGGCAATAGAGCAGGACGATGGCAGGCTACAGGCAAAGTTTGACGCTGCTCGAAATTATTGTTCCAACCGAGGCTGGAAGTTTGAGATTGTAACCGATTCAGTACGGGGTTCCAGAGAGTTTCAAAGGGCTGATTTTTTGTGGCCGCATCTGATGAATCCAAGTATCGACCTGAATAGGGCGGAAGAGCTTTTTCAAAAGGTCGGACAAGCCTCTTGTTTCAAGATGAAAGATATTCCGGGGCCCCTCTCTTGGGCGAACCCTGACTACTGTTTATTGCTGTATTTGATCGGCAGGGGAAAGTTAGTCGAAACCCTGTATGGACAGTTTGAGGAGGACACCATCCTTCAGGTATTTGGGGACAATGGGAAATAATCCCCCAGGCTGGTTGAAAATGGGTATGAATTTCTGGATTCATGGTGCCAAGTTTACGGTTGTTGATTGCTCCAATCCAAAAAATACGGTGATTGAATCCGAAACTGGTCAACGCTCTTCCCATGATGTGGTCGCGCTCTTTTTGTCGGGATATGTAAAGCTTTCTGATGCTACCAACGATGGTTCATTGAAGATCGCAGAGCTGCCTGTTTCCAAGAAAGAACTGGCGCGAGCCAACGGGATCGCGAAGGACTTGGACAATTTGCCAAGTGAGCGAGGAAAAATCGGTTTGGCCATGGCTGACCTTGCGAAGAAATACGAAGTAAACCGTTCGACGATTGCTCTTTGGAAGAAAAAATATCTGGCAGAAGGCGTGCCCGGATTAATAAGGCGATTTGATAAACGTGGGGGCCGCGGGAAGAAACGTCTGGATTCCGACGTGGAGAAGATAATAAGGCAGGGAATTCAGGAACACTATCTAACCCGGACTCCCAAAAGTATGGATGAAACGATTCGCCTGATTCGCAGTCTCGCTGCTGCAGAGGGAATAGATGTCCCGGGTGTTGGTACAATTCGTAGCAGGATAAAGGAACTTTCAGAAAACGAGGTATTAAAGTCACAGAAAGGCAGTGCAGCTGCAAGTGACTCGTTGCATGTCTCTCAGGCCGAACATCGGGTGCAGCGGCCTTTGCAGGAAGTGCAGATTGATCATTCACCGGCGGATGTGCAACTACTGTCGAGCGAGCTTCGGCAGGTTCTGGGAAGGGCGAATATCACACTTATTCAGGATGTATATACCAGAGTGGTTCTTGGCATGTATATCGGCTATGAGCATCCGTCATTCCTCAGTGTTTCATATGCTTTGAGAGAGGCTGTTTTTCCGAAAGAGGATGTGCTTTCAAGGTATGGCCTGGAAGAAAACCTCTGGCCTGTATATGGGCTCATGGAGACTTTGCATAGCGACAACGCTACCGAATTTGATGGCAAACAAATGGATCATTTCTGCCTGATTAATCGCGTTGAGAAACGCTTTCGGCCAATCGGTCGTAAAGAGTATGGCGGGCATGTGGAGAGCGGGTTGAAGGCGATTCTGAAACACTTGCAAACGCTGCCGGGGACGACGTTTTCCAATCCTCAGGAAAGAGGGGATTACAATTCTGAAAAGCATGCGCAGATCGACCTGCAGGAATTGAGGCGCATCGTCTATTTGTGGGTTGTTAAGATTTTCAACACCAAGCCTCGGGACGAGTTGGGAGGGTTGTCCCCTTTGCAGATGTGGCAGAAGGCCATTGACGATGGGTGGTGCCCAAGAATGCCCGCCAGCTATGATGCGTTCCGGTATTCGTTGTTGCCTTATGAGGAGAGAAAGATTGGGCGCCGGGGAATAAGTCTTAAAGGCTTTCAGTATAGCGGTCCGTGTTTGAGGCATTGGCGTGCCAAGGAGAAGGTTAACGAGCGAAAGAAATACAAAGTATATTATGATCCTCTGGATATGCGTTGGGTGGATTTCGTACATCCCGATGGGAGTGGTGTAACCAAGTTGCCGATGATCGGCTTTTCCAGTGAGCAGCCCATCACTCTCAGGGAGTTAAAGGCGGCTAAAGGGAAATCCGTCCGGTATCCTGCGGCAACGCCTGATTTGTATCTTGCCCATCAACAGGAAAAGGAAATTCTCGAGAAAGCTGCCAGAAAGAATAAGAAAGCCCGGAGAGAACTGGAGCAAAGGTCGGATGCTAAGTTGCGACAGAGGCGTGTGAATCAAAACGAGGGGGAAGGGTTCAATTCGGATATAGACTACTCATATCTTCCGGAATGGGCCAAGAAGGACGATCATGATTGACGATGATGGATTTTCTCGAATCCAACAGGTGCAGGCCGAGCGGTGGCTTCCACATCCTTATGCGGTCAGAGTACTGGAGGAGCTGGAGCTTGTCTTAAGACAACCGAAAATTTCCGGCGCTCCGATAGGGCGTGCAATTATTGGTCGTTCCGGGGTCGGAAAAACCACCCTTCTCAAACGTTTTGTCGAAGAGCACCAGAATGATGAAGGTGGGTGCCCTCCCCTGTTTATCAACACTCCGCCAGGCCCAAATCTGAATGCGTTGCTTTCTGCGATTCTTGAGGCAGTGAACGATTTTAAGCCAGGTGCAAGAACAGCTTCCGAAAAAATGAATCGCGTCTTGAGGATATTGGGTGAACTCAGGCCCCCAATGAGTATTTTCGATGAGGCCCAGAATTTAGCGGAAGGTACGGAGAAACAATCGCGCAATTGTATTAACGCTATCAAAACCATTAGCAATAATACTGGAACCCCAACGATCTTGTCGGGAACCGGAGATCTGATTCCTGTCATCAGCTACGATGACCAGTATTTACGGCGTTGGCGACCGATCAGGCTGGAAGTATACCCTGATGGTCAGGATTTCATCGGTCTGGTTAATGCGATGGTGACTAAAATTCCACTGAAGAAACAGGATGGATTTCTTGCACCAGCGGCCTATAAGAAACTCTATAAATACAGCGAAGGGGTTATCGGTCTGCTCAAGGAGATTCTGATTAATGCGACCGTTGAAGCCATTCGGGATGGCACCGAGAAGCTGACCGTAAAGCATATTCGGCCAATTATGGACATCGACAATCATTTCGTATGAGTTTGGCGGTTCGTCTTGCTCCATTGCCGGATGAACTGCTTAGCTCCTGGGTGTTTCGTACGTGCCATGCAAATGCGACATCATTTTATTCGCTACTATGGCACCATGGCCTGAACAAATATGCTCAGGTGGATTTGGATCAGAGCAAAAATACGAAGCTGACCCACTGGATTGGCAACGAGCTGATGCACCCTGAAGGAATGGATGGGATTTATAACATGAGCCTTCTTCCCATTCTTGATATCGAAGAGAAGTTTCCCAAACGCAGCTGGATACGCGGGATCGACAGGCGGGCCTCCAAGTGGCGGGCATTTCGATACTGCCCTGCCTGCCTTTCAGAAGATGAGCGCCCTTACTTTCGTCGATATTGGCGATTTGATTGGTATGAGATATGCTACATCCACAAAATACGCATGCATTTGCTTTGCGGAAAATGCGATGCCCCTCTGATTCTCCATCGAGTTCGTTGGCAACGGCCACACTTGGCACATTGTCACTCATGCAGTGCTGACCTGAGACTAGAGAAGGTGCAGTCGGTGTCGGCAAATGAAACCGTGCTTGAAGCAGTGGCCGGGATATTCTCCATGCTAAATGCTCAGGACAAAGAGACATATGCTGCAGTCCATTTTCTAGAGGCATTTGTCGATCGGTGGATAAGCCTGGAAGGAAGAAATTCTTTCGTGCGGAAGACAAACCAATATGGGTTCCAATTTAATGCGGATGCGTTTAGAGAATCCCCACTATTGTCTCGGACAGTCGCGGCCTATCATCTGTGGCATGACCAATCAGAAGACCTGAAAGTCTTGATTTCGGACAACCAGAAGTACTTTAATCTAGTTGTTCGAGATTTCGGACGTCCAGACATCATGGCCCCCTTCCATCAGGTGTTGCGTCAGGAAGTTGATTTAACGGAGGAACTGATACGGGAGACTGCAATGCAAATTGCAGCTACAGGTCGAAAGCCCACGGTAAAACGAATTAGTAAACGGTTGCTATGTTCAAGTAAAAAACTACAAAGGTTCCTTGAAGATAAAGATAGATAGGAGTTATTATACAGTGTGAGCCTAGGTTCTTTGGAGTCAATGTCTTGTCAGCCAACCACAGAGTTTAAGAAAGTCTCAATAGAAGTTACCTAAAGAAGACGTCAATTCCTACAGTGCCATTTCGTTTTTTTATTGCATCTTTTTGTTCTTTGCTAATTTTACTGATCAATTGAGGTGATTGGCCACCACCTGGGTAGTAAATCATCACTGAATCCATTTCAGCATCTTTAAAATGGTCTGGAAAAATAAGAGCTGATTTCCGGTAGGCTAATCCAATAGGTTCAACACTAATTTTTCCATCATCAATAAATCGTTCATATGCGGCGACTTCAGTTTCATTAGCCTTACTTAATAGTTCTTCATAAAGAAATCGATTATTTGCAGGAGGAAATATGACCAAATAATTATGTACCCCCATTACCGCAGCACTGTTGTCAAAAACATCAATCGCTCCAATCCAAGGGGTAGCGAAAGTTGTGTCTCTTGTTTTTAGAAGGAAAGCATTTGGAATTATTTCTTTTTCTGGTTCTAATATCTGCTGCCTAATGCTGTTCATGTGGGATTGAAATACCCAAGAATATCCAAATTCTCTGAACCAATATAAATAAGCCGAAGTTAAAAAACCAATGCTTACTAATCGAAAATTATCCTGAAGCGGGCTATGTATAGATATCTCTATACTACGTGGTCTTTGCGAAAGATCGTTGATTACCCTGTCAAATACGTTCGGGGGATTCCTACTTTGATCAATAGTAAACTCTATAGGCCCATCATCAAGCATATCATATTGACCATTAACCTTTATGCCATTAACCTTAAAATAACCAGTTTTCTTTCTGGATTGAAGTGCATGTTTGTTGTTTTCTATAAGGTGAAGAAATTCTCCAAACCATTTGTCCTGTTTAGATCCAAAGTCGTTGTTACATTTTGTACACAAGACCGTCAGTAAATTACCTTTAGCATATTTAGGGAAAATATGTGCTTTGCTGATTCTAGATGTTTCTTTTAAGGGAATTATTCCTAGACAAACTGGGCACATAAAGTGATCAGTCAAGTCAGGGTGAAACTTAGAAAGGTTTTCAGAGAAAATTCGGAGAATCCGTTTTTTCATTTCATTTTCCACGATAAAGGATGTTGATAAAACATTTGTTCAGTTTACTCAGTGTGGAAATTCCATGCAAACACTATAAGTCTGTCAGTAACACAGGTTGAGTCCCTATATTGCTAATGGGATGGTCCGCCCCGCATCTCTCGTTCTCGGTATCGATGTGCCAGAATGGGAGTTTGTAAATTCTATTCGATGGGAGGCACGGGACGAACCATAAGCAAGTATAGCAAGACGGAAGGCGTGAAAGTATTGCTGAAACGTTTGGTGAAAAGGTTAAGGGATAAATTCCCTGAATATATCAACTGCTTATGAGTACGGGCAGCGGAATCTCCGCTGCCCGTAACAGATTGCCGGCGCATGCATGAAAACCCAAACAGAAATACAGATCGTTTCCTTCAGATGCTGAAGGCATCGGTTGGCAAGGGCATAGGGAAATTAGGGGGAGTATGTAAAGGTACCCAATGATGTCAGTCTAATGGTTTACCAAAGCTCTCACCTTCTGAGAAATGTGAACAGTTGCCGTTAAGATATCTTCTTTTGTTGTAAAGCGCCCTAGACTAAGCCGCAGGGATTCTTCTGCTTCTTGATGACTCATCCCAATTGATCGCAATACATATGATGGCTCCGTGACCCCCGAAGAACAGGCAGACCCAGTGGATGCTGCGACATCTGGTTGTAGCATTTCCAGGAGGGTTTTTGCATTTACGTTAGGGAAGCGAACATTAAGGTTTCCCGGATGCCTGTTTGAGAAATCAGGCCCGTTCAATTTGATTCCAGGTATTTCAGTAGATATTCCAATAAATAACTGCTCTGCTAAATTCCTCATATGTTTCCGCTCAGTGTTTCCATTTTCAAGCATGAGTGACGCGGCTTTGCCAAAGCCAATAATTTGCGGTGTGGGCAAAGTACCGGGCCGGATACCATTCTCTTGCCCTCCACCAAAAAACAAAGGGGAAAGCATTGGTTGTAATTCACGGCGAATATAGAGGGCACCAATGCCTTTTGGACCATAAATTTTATGTGCAGAGAGACTCAACAAATCTATATCTGTAGAAATCACATCAATATCTTGTGCGATTGCCATTTGAGCCGCATCTACATGCAAAATGCCGCCATATTCATGTGTAATTGCTGCTATTTTTTTTAAGTCCTGGATGGTTCCAATTTCATTGTTTACGCCAATAATTGAAACGAATGAGCATTTGTTCCGGATTGAATTCGCAAGCGCTTCTAATGAAACCATCCCATATGAATCGACAGGTAAAATTGAGACACTTTTTCCCTCACAGGAGAGGCGCTTTGCACATTCAAGAGAGCTTTTGTGTTCAATTTCACTGACAGTAAGGTGATTGTGGCGTGTGTTTCTAAGCATCCCCAAAATAGCAAGATTGTTTGATTCAGTCGCACCAGATGTAAAGATCACCTCATCGGGGTCAGCATTGATCAACTCTGCCACTTGTTCTCTCGCCGTTTCTACAGCTTGGGCTGCTTTCCAGCCCGCAATATGCTCGTTTGAGTGTGGGTTGCCATAATCTTCTGTAAAAAATGGCAGCATGGCTTCGACGACCCGTGGATCAATTGGCGTTGTTGCTTGATAGTCCAAATATACCATGACCTAAATATCCCTTTGTTCTCAACATATTACAGTTACTCTCGCTTATGATCATCATCTGGAACAGTATTCCAGAATCATTGTGGACAGTAACCAATCGACATTATAGAATCCACTGGTTTATTAAACCAGAGAGGAGATCGGTGCAAAAATCCCTATTGAGTCCCGGCTACAAACATCAATTATCAGGGCATGAAACTTTCCCTATGCGCTATGGATGGCTAAAGAAGGCGCATGATGCCGTTGCCATAGAAGGAAAAAACGCATCAGCAAAAATATTTTCTAGTGATGATGCGATTGCTCGCTTTGGAGTGGGCAAGAATATGGTATCATCTCTCCGGCATTGGGCTACAGCAGCGGGTGTAATAAAAAACCTAGAGGGTGGAAAAGTCGCAGTCACCGAATTGGGTTTCCTGATTTTTGCCAATAAAGGCCTCGACCCCTACATGGAAAGCCCTGCAACGCTTTGGCTAATCCATTGGATGTTTGCAGGTAGAACAGAAAAAACAACATGGCATTGGGTGTTTAATTACTTTAATTCGTCCCACTTTGATCGAGATCAACTATCAAGCAAGCTTTGCCAATTCGCTAGCGAGCGCGGATGGACACGAGCTTCAGAGACCACAATAAAACGCGACATTGAATGCTTCGTGCGTTCATATGTTGCTCTATCTCGATCATCCAATGCGTCTCATGAGGAAAAGCTAGAGTCACCTTTAATCGAACTAGGCCTAATTAAAGCCACCAATAAGAATACTTTTTTTCATATGCACCGAGGACCGAAATCGACGCTAGGAATGGGTGTGTTTATGTTTGCTCTTATTGAATTTTGGATGTCGCGCTCTAACGCAAGCACACTCTCATATGAGGCACTAGCTCATGAGCCGGGTTCGCCGGGAAGAGTCTTCCTTTTAGATGAGTCGGATCTTGATAATCGGCTATCCGAATTGGAATCGTTCACTGATGGTGCTTTCAGATGGTCGGAAACAGCTGGACTGAAACAAGTCGTAAGGAACGTTGATTTAACGTCTGATCTGGGACTAAAGTATTTTCTGTGTGATTATAATAAGTCGGATCAGCTTCGGGAGGCAGCATAGTGTCGTTAATCTCGAAGGTGCAAATTGCCCAGCGGTTTCAGCGAGCAGTAAAAATTGATGCGGACTTTACTAACTCTGATTCTCTAGAAGGGTTTATATGCCCTGCATCCTCCCTGAATGTTATTATGACCATGGCTAAGCATGTGTCAGAAACTGGGCAATGCGCATTTACCTGGACTGGCCCATATGGCAGTGGGAAATCTAGCTTAGCCATCGCTTTTGGTTCTTTACTGAATGGCAATGCAGGACGCCGCAAGCAGGCCGCAGAAATCATTGGAAAGGCAGAGGCTGAAACCCTATGGAAAGAGTTACCTCCGAAGTCAAAGGGATGGAAAATCCTTCCTGTAGTTGGGAGAAGGGAATCACCAGCCTTGGTGTTAGGCGAGGCAATAAGTAAATTTGATTCAAAGCAGCATTCTGATGAATGGACTGATCAGAAGGTAGTTGATGCTTTGATCAATATTGCCAATCAGCACCCTAGAAGTTCCGGGGGGTTGATCGTGTTCATCGATGAGATGGGCAAGTTCCTGGAACACGTATCACAAGAGGGTGGTGACATTTATTTATTCCAATTGCTTGCTGAGCAAGCAGCACGTAGCAACAAGCGCCTGGTTATTATTGGAATCTTACATCAAGCATTTGAAGAATATGCAAATAAACTATCAAGAGAAATGCGAGATGAGTGGTCAAAGATCCAAGGGCGCTTCATCGACCTTCCTGTAAACACCGCCGGGGAAGAACAAGTTGAGCTTATATCAAAAGCTATACAGACAGAGATGCCTACTTCTCCATCAAGAAAAATAGCCGAACAACTAATCCAATTTATTCGAACTCATAGACCTAGAACGCATAGTGGGTTAGCGAAAACCATCGAACAATGTTGGCCACTGCATCCAGTGGTAGCATGTCTTCTCGGACCTATATCTAAGCGAAGGTTTGGGCAAAACCAGCGTAGCATATTTGGTTTTTTGAACTCAGCGGAGGCTAATGGATTTAAGGATTTCCTAGAACATTCTGATGGGAATGATTTATACACGATTGACCGGTTGTGGGATTATTTAAGAGTCAACCTTGAAGCATCGATTTTGGCTTCTCCAGATAGCCACCGTTGGTCCTTGGCAGTCGAAGCCATAGGAAGATGCGAAGGCCTAGACAGCAATAATGTGCATATCAAGTTAATCAAAGCCATCGCACTTCTAGATATGCTAAAAGAGCAATCGCGTATCTACCCAAGTATTGAAGCGCTAAAAATCTGTCTGCACACAGAAAAAGATGAAGAAATAAAAACAGCTTTGGCAGATCTAAAAAAATGGTCACTCATTATTTTTAGGAAACATGCCAATTCTTACTCAATATTTGCAGGCAGTGATTTTGAAATTGAGGATGCAGTAGAAAGCAAGCTTAGTGAAATTGGCGATATCAATTTCGAAAAAATCAAACAGCTAGCCGATCTTCAGCCAATTCTAGCTAAGCGCCACTTTCATAAAACAGGTGCATTAAGGTGGTTCGATGTTGTACTCGTTCCATTAAACGAATTGCAGCAACGCATAAATAAAGGCTTGCTAAAGTCAGAGTCCATCGGGCAGTTTATTTTAGCGATTCCAACTAACGATGAAACGACAGAAAAAGCTGCGAAGATTATCCGGACAGCCATTAAGTCCTCTGAGGATAAAATAGCTGTTGGGCTTTCACAAAAAAACTGGCTGATTATTAGTCTAGCCAAAGAGCTTACTGCACTTGAGAAAGTAGAGAGCGAATCTCCCGAACTGGCAGGAGATGCAGTGGCAAGGAGAGAAGTTCGAGCACGCATATCTTTGGTACAGAATCAGCTTGAGAACGAGTTGAGAAAAGCTTTTGATAACGCCACTTGGTATATGAAACATCATTCACCAAAGGTTCTGACACACCGAGAATTAAATATTCTAGCATCTACATTGGCGGATAACCTTTTCCGTGAAGCTCCTATTATTCAAAGTGAGCTTCTAAACCGAATGAAAGTTTCTTCAAACGCAGCCTCAGCTAGAAATATTTTGTTAAAACTGATGGTCCAAAATGAAGGCCTGGAACGCCTTGGGATTGAAGGCTTCCCCGTTGAAGGGGCTGCCTTTGTGAACGTATTGGAAAAAACGGGATTATACGGCAGAAAGGATGGGGACTCATATGGATTCCTTACTCCCAAGAAAGGGGATGAATGCCGACTGTTCCCCCTATGGGCTAGAACCACACAGTTCTTAAAAGACAACCAAGATCGCTCAGTAGGCATTGACGAAATTTATGCGCTATGGAAAGCAGCTCCATTTGGCCTAAAAGATGGGCTCCTTCCAATCTTGTCAGTTGCATATATTCAATCACAAAAAGACTGCCTGGCTTATTATCGTGAAGGAATTTTCCAGTCTACATTTAAGGATATTGATACAGAGTATCTAACTAAAGACCCTTCATCTATCCAAATTCGCTGGATGGACCTGTCTGAAGTTTCAAGAACACTTTTAAGTGGTATGGCATCGATTGTAAGGGAGCTGGACTCTAACAACCGTTTGGAGAACCTATCCCCGATTGACGTTGCACGAGGCCTAATCTCCATCTTTGATCGACTTCATCCATGGACAAAGAAGACCATGCGTTTATCTGCAAATGCGATAAAAATAAGAAACCTCTTTAAACATGCGCATGACCCAAACAAATTGCTGTTCAACGACATTCCAGCTTTAGCGGGCAAAAAGCCCAAGGGCATGTCTGATCAAAAACAAATGGACAAAATCATAAGCAATGTGCGAGAAGGCCTGACTGAGTTAACCGAGGCCTATCCATCCATGCTGAATCGTCTCAAACTTATTATGTTTGAAGAGCTGCAAGTCCCTAACGAATCAGCACAATCAATAGCTGACCTTAATGCAAGGGCTGAGAACGTAAAAGAATTAGGTGGCGATTTTCGTTTGGAAGCATTTGTTATGCGGCTGAGCAAATTTAGTGGCAGCACTGAAGACATGGAGGGAATTGCAAGCCTTGTAGCCAACAAACCAGTCCGCACATGGATTGATCTAGACTTAGATCGCGCAGCCGTTGCAGTAGCTGATTTTTCCCAGAAATTTAATAGAGCAGAAGCGTTTGCGCGGGTCAAAGGCCGACCAGATAAACGGCATTCAGTTGCGGTGGTCGTTGGCCTAGAAGGAAAACCGGAACCCTTCATAGAAGAGTTTGATATCAGTGAACAAGATGCATCTCAAGTAAAAGCACTGACAGCTAAGGTCAACGAGCTTTTGGGAGAATTCGCTGAGATGAAGAATCCGAAAATTATCTTGGCTGCTCTTGCTGAAATTAGTGCTGAGTATATTCAACGTAAATCTTCTAGGGCCCAACAACCATGAAGGAGCGTCATGTATTAGGACTTTCTGGGGGAAAGGATAGCGCAGCATTGGCTGTGTATATGCGACAGAATCACCCTGAAATCGATATTGAATATTTCTTCACAGATACTGGTAAAGAATTACCAGAAGTTTACGAGTTTCTCGGGCAACTAGAGGGTTTCCTAGGCAAGCCAATCCTGCACCTCAACCCTGGCAGAGACTTTGATTTTTGGCTTAAACAATTCAATCATTTCCTTCCTTCGGCTCAATCTCGTTGGTGTACTAGAGAAATGAAAATAGCTCCTTTTGAAGCTTGGGTAAAACCCATGCTTCAAGCCGGCGAGAAAGTATTCAGCTATGTTGCCATTCGAGCTGATGAAGAGTATCGCGAAGGCTACAGTTCCAAGGATAAGAACCTCATAATTAAACTTCCATTTCGAGAGGAGGGTATAGATAAAACAGGGGTTTTGGACATATTGGAATCCTCTGGTCTAGGGCTCCCAAAATATTATGAATGGCGTTCAAGAAGTGGTTGCACTTTCTGTTTTTTCCAACGGAAAATCGAGTGGGTCCGTTTGTTAGAACACCACCCGGAAGCCTTTGAGGAAGCAAAAAAGTATGAAAAAACTGCAATTGAACATGGCTCTCCATTTACTTGGTGCTCAAACGAGTCACTTGATGAACTGTCAAAGCCGGAACGAATTGCACAAATCAAAAAAGACTATAAAACTAGACTGGAGAGGGCCTTGAATAAAAAACAACAAAACCCTCTTCGACCTGGCGATATTCTAGATATAGATGACCTTTATGGTCAGGCAAAAGTTTGTATCTCCTGCCATAAATAAGTTGGGCACGATAAATCTAGAGCCATAATTGTTATGAAATTAAGTCAATTTCGGAAACTCTTTCGAATCTCTATTGTAGTATTTCCCATAGAATTTATTGATTTCTTTTTTTGTATGGTTGCTTTTACCGCAGCCAATAGAGTGTACTATTGCTTCCACATAAAAAGAACGTTCTGCCCTTGCGCCGGATATTCTATTGGTTCCGGGGTTCCATAATATATTTACCCATGGTTCTTGATCTAATTTCTTAGGAATGGCATTCAATTTTGAAACAATTTTGGTGACCGGAATATTAGCCAAAATACCCCGTTGGATTACTTCAGAAGCAATTAATTGGAATATAGGACGAACCCAAATATCACCGCCATCTCTTTTTCTAAATGTGCCAGGAGTTTCACCGTTTTGCGTTATGCGCTTATAAGTATCAATACCAGAGAGCAATTCTTTTATTACTCCCTCAAGAAACAAGTACATATCCTCAAGGAATTGATCATTAGGGCGTCTAGATAAAAACTCTTTATTAAGTTCCGTGCCATTTTGAAAGGCCCTCCCAATGTTCAAATTCATTTCATACAGTCCGGCCATTGTTGTTAAATACTTTCCATCAGCTGATCTCGTGCTGATTTGCTTGCCAGATGCATCTACTTTGATGAGTCCTTTCAGCTCTGGCATTTCCCTAATCAATCGACGGGTAGTAATTGCAATGCAATCATCTTCATCGATGGTAATATTAGTTTTTGTGTCTGTCGCTTTTGCATACCTATTTAGTTTAGTAAATAAGCGCCTAGTTCTAATTAGTCCAGATTTTGATTCTTCATGCTTAATGACGATAACGGAGATCTCTTCACTTCTTAGATCCGGGTTTTCTTTACATGCTGATTTAATTGACTCGAGCCTATGTTGGCCATCTAATGCAAAATATGTTTGGCTTCCGTCCATTTGTAGAAGGCCAAAGGAGTGGTTTATTTGGTCGACAATACCATGTTTTTCATCAATCTTTATAGGGTGGAACATTGGGTTACCTTTATAAATCGCAACAACTAATGAGCCATAAAAACGTTGTGGCTCTGATAATAAAAACTCTGTCATTGCAGTGACCCTATTGGTCAGCTCTCGTTGAATTGCCTCATCGAGCTCTTTACTTGGGTGTAGTGTTTCAGCAAGTTCAACTTGTTTTTCTACTTCTCCAAACTTCATCTTGGTAATGTAGTAAGTCCAGTCTCCCATCTTTGCTTTAATTGCTGGTACATAGTTCGTGCTCATAAATTCTCCTTAAAAAGCTGGCTCCGGCTTATCTAAACCATATGTGGCTTCTATATTAGTACAATCAACAGTATCTTCTACCTTGTCAGGTTCGTATGCCTTGTCAGACCGGGTAATTGTTGCACTAATATAACGCCCACACGCTTCAAAATCGGCCTCTTGTAACCGCTGACTAGAATTAAAAATTGGATCAAAGATTTGAATAAGAGCATCTTCGATAGAAACAACATCATCAGGCGGGCAGATTGAATAATAAACATTGAGGTTTGTTCCGTATTCTAAGAACATTAATCGTATGCCATCGCGCACTTTCCGTTTTGAAGAACTATAATGTTGAACAGCAGTCCTATCTTCGATATATCCCTTTAATCTTTTCTTCAAATTGTTTGATCTGCCAATATATACGATTAAGGGATAATTATTGTTGCCAAATGGAGATAGCCCTTCAATCGCACCAATCCTTACAAAGCAGTATACTCCCGAGCATTCTGGGATCATTTTAGTCGCTGCAGACACAAGCTTGAGAGGGCCTTCCCATATTAGCGTGGAAAGAAGCTTTTTCTTTTCTTTAATAAAGTTCTCCTCCCAAATATTAACCATCCCTAATCGAGGGAATTTCATTGAAAATAATTCATTATATTAATAATAAGCATTGGTAATGCCTCCTTTTTCTATAATGCATTTGAGTGAACTTAATAAAAGTTTGCTTATGAATCCTACAATATTTCTTATTCGATAGAGGTCAAGGCCCTGAATAGTACTCCATAGATAGCATGAATGAGTATGTACGAAGTGATTCTGGTGTTGTGCAGCGTTTTCGAAACTGGCTGGTGGTATTGGAGGTGGGAAGTTTGGTATTACCGGCAAGACATTTGATGCCATGTTACAGCGCATAACAGTCTCCGGGGTGATTGGTGGTGTGGCTGCCCGCATGACGGGTGGAGACTTCTGGGCCGGTTTCCGTACCGGCGCATTCCAGCGGCTCTTCAAGATAGTGCCCAGAGTTTTTCGCACATTTGATTGGCGGTGGTTTTGGGTCTGGCATTTCATGCTGCGCATGCCTTGCTGATTTCGAGGTCGCGCAGCAAATCCCGGATTTTCTTCGCAAGGTATGTTCCCCAGTCGTCCGCATCCTTTTTCTGATGGGGCAGGAATTCAATTCCCGGAATATTTTTGGACAGAGCATCTCTATCCCAATGCCCATTATTGATAATCATGTTTTCGATCCAATCGCTGGACATGGGTTCTGGGTTGATGTTTTTTATGAAAATGGTCGCCAGGGAAAATTTTGTGTTATTGTCCCGGCCAACCTCCAGGAAATAGAAGTCATGATTATTGAAGGATATTTTGGCCAGACACCATGTTCTCGGCTCCTTATTCTCCATTTTAAGAAACCATCTGGATCTAATGTCTTTCGGCTTCTTCAAAGCTGTTTCAGGGATTGGCCAGGATAGATATGAGTTTCCACCCAGCTCCTTGACTGTTTGATTCATGGCTTCGACAAAATTTTCGAGCCCATTCCATTGAAGGGAATCTTGAGGTTCTTTTACTCCAACTCCAACCTCCTCAGCATCCGTTGGCGAGAGACTGGATGAAATGCCGTCGGAAAGGTGGCCTTGCCTTTCATTGATTGAAGAACGGCTATCTTGACCAACGGGGAGTTCCTCGGTTTCAATAATTGTCGGTCTTTCCTTTCGCTCTATATAGTCCGGGTGAACTTCAACTGTATTCAGACCGGATAATGAAGTACTTTGGATGTGTATGTATTTCTTCGGTCTTGAGATTTGGTTATTGGTAGGCTCAAGAATGATATTCTCGGTGTCTTCCGGGAGATCGACTCCGAAATCATCTGTGGACTCCGTGTTGTTAACGGCTGCTTTTCTGGGAGGCAGGGTATCATCGATGGCTTGAGAAACGTAATTGGGATGTGTCGGGACGATCTCTCTGAAGGGAATGGAGAATCCCTCGATGTCGAGAATTTCCTGAATCCAGTATGTAGAGCCAATGGTTTTGTATGTCGCTGTAATCGAAATGTCTTCATCGAAAAACCAAGTTGAATCAACAGCAATCCAGTCTGATGCTTTGGGGAGGTGTTTCGCAACTGACCTCCATCCGTCCAACAAGTCCGGTTTGGAAACAATGAGTGACAGTAAAGGGATGTCTCCTATTTTTGGGATTTTTGTGAACTCGATGTATAAAGTCCCATCCTGAATGCAATGGTCTTGAACCAACTCATCCAGCCCATCATACATAATGATGGAACGCGCCAGTTCAGGAGACCTCACAAACATTTTTCGTATCAGTTCGAGCACAGGCAGCCAATATTCGTATCCCTTGCTGTCCCTCCAGTGGAAAACTCTGGTTTCGGGGAGAGATGCGTCATGGCTAAAGGCTTCAAGCAGAGTTTTGCTCTTTAGTTGGGTTTGAGCATCTTGCAGTGTCAGTACTTCGACTTTCTGGCCCGAAGGAATATCAATCCATATTGGGTTGCCGTCGATAATTCCATCCGAAATGTGGGGAGAGGTCTCAAAAATTCGACCAGGGGTCAGGCGCGGCAAGGAGAGCCAGTCCATTTCAAGAAGTATGAGCTCTTTATTCGGGGCCGACAGGTTTCTGAAAACAGCCCTGGTTGTTGGTCTCCTGCCACCTTTCGCAACCTTTAGGCCATATATCAGCTCCAAACGTACTCGTTCATGGTCGGCAAATGGCCATGAAGTTTTGGATACACGAATAACAGTCCCGTTTGTTTTCATTGTGCCCTAATTAATCAATTAAAAACATTGGGTTACGAAATATCTAATTATTTATGGTGGGCTTATATCTAATTAACTTGCATAAAATCTAATTAACTATGATAACAGCACATTTGAATTGGTTTACCCACACTTGGAATCGCCGCACTCAAGGCAGCAGTTACAGTTATCAAGCCGGACAACAGCCATCGCACCGCACTTGTCGCACAGGTTGCCTTTGGCGACCGCATCCTCGCCGAGCTTTTCCTTCGCCTCACGGCGCTTGGCTTCGAGTTCGGCGGTGTTGAGCTGTCCCTCCATCATGCCGATGGAGACCAGGTGCTGCTGAATCACTTCACCGATTTCGGCGACAATCGATGGCATATATTTACCACCACGCTTGTAGTAGCCACCGCGCGGGTCGAATACGGCCTTTAACTCTTCGACGAGGAAGGTGACATCACCGCCTTTGCGGAAGATTGCCGAGATGACGCGCGTGAGCGCCACGATCCACATGAAATGCTCCATGTTTTTCGAGTTGATGAAGACCTCGAACGGGCGGCGGTGGCTGGTGCCGTCCGGCTCGGTAATCACCACGTCGTTGATCGTGATATACATCGCGTGCTCGGAGTGGGGCGTCTTGATCTTGTAGGTGCTCCCCTCAAGAACGTCGTCGCGCTCCAGCAGCGGCGCGATGTGGGCGACGTTGCTCTCCTGCTCCGCCTCATCCTGTGGCCTGGCCACCTCGTAGCCGGTGATCTTCTTCTCGATTTTGATGCTCATAACTTTCCTCCCCGCACAGCCAGAAGCGACTCAAGCTGCCGGTTTAATCTCCTGATCCTGTTTCCCTTCCGCTTCACGCGGTGTGCCCCGGGTCGGGCGGAGGGCGCAGTCGCCTGCGGCAACGACGCCACCACCCAGAGGTTGATCGGTGGAAAACGCAGCTCCGGCCAGACGATATGCTCCGCAGCGCGTCCCATCAGAAT
The DNA here is from genome assembly GCA_964559845.1 of uncultured Zetaproteobacteria bacterium. Taxonomy (GTDB): domain Bacteria; phylum Pseudomonadota; class Zetaproteobacteria; order Mariprofundales; family Mariprofundaceae; genus WSZY01. The sequence goes on from CAZLJF010000015.1 coordinate 26,241, forward strand.
TTTCCGTAATAGCCTTCTTTGAGCGCATCGAAGAGGTTGGCGGCGGTATGGGTTTCGCCATCGTATTCGATCTCCTCGTTGCCCCTGGCCTCGATCACCGTGCCGTCCTCCAGCGTGAAGCGGTAGGTGGTGTTGGCCAGATCCTCCTCCTTGACCAGCACACCCTGGAACGCCTCAGGATTAAAGCGGAAGGTGGTGCAGCCTTTCAGCCCCTTCTCGTAGGCGTAGAGGTAGATATCCTTGAAATCCTCGTACGGGAAGTCGGTCGGTACATTGGCGGTCTTGGAGATGGATGAGTCCACCCACTTCTGTGCTGCGGCCTGAATATCGACATGCTGTTTCGGCGTCACTTCATCGGCGGAGATGAAGTAGTCCGGCAGCCTGTTGGTTTCCTCCTCGGCGAACGGCATTGCATCGGGATTGACCGTTTCACGGTAGGCGAGCAACTCGTATGAAAAGACATCCACCTTCTCCTTGCTCTTCTTGCCCTCGCGGATGACATTGCGTGCATAGTGATGAGCGAAAGAGGGCTCAATGCCGTTAGAGGCGTTGTTGGCCAGTGAGAGTGAGATCGTGCCGGTCGGTGCGATGGAGGAGTGGTGTGTGAAGCGGCAGCCCTTCTCTTCCAGTTCCTTGAGCATCTTCGCATCTTCAATATTGCCGGTTTTGGCAAACTGGCGCATGTAGCGGGAATATCTGGCCCAGAGAACCTTACCCTTGAGTTTATCGCCAACCTTGATGCCATCCTCAGCCATCTTCGGCTGCTTGGCCATCAGTTCGGGGGTGATTTCGAACTCATCTTCCATGATCGGTGCCGGACCCTTCTCCTCGGCCAGTTCAATGCCGGTCTGGAAGCCGGTGCGCGCCATCTCATAGGCGATCTTCTCGGTGAACTCCAGCGATTCAGGTGAACCGTATGGTGTCTTTAGCATGGTCAGGGCGCTACCCAGCCCCAAAAAGCCCATGCCATGACGGCGTTTGCCCATGATCTCGTCGCGCTGTTTTTCCAGCGGCAGACCATTGATCTCGACAACGTTGTCCAGCATGCGGGTGAAGATGGAGACCACCTCGCGGTAGGCGTCCCAGTCGAAACGGGCATTATCGGTAAACGGATCGCGGACAAATTTGGTCAGGTTGACCGAGCCCAGCAGGCAGGCACCGTAGGGTGGCAGCGGCTGTTCGCCACAAGGATTGGTGGCGCGCACATCCTCGCAGAACCAGTTGTTGTTCTTCTCATTGACTTCATCAATAAGGATGAAGCCCGGCTCGGCATAGTCATAGGTGGAGGACATGATCACATCCCACAGGCGCTGCGCCTTGATGGTCTTGTAAACCTTGCATGCCACTTCGCCCTTGTCATTGCGCACAGCCTTGCCGGTGAAGTGCGGCATCTGGCGCCATACAATCTTCTCCTTGCTGCTTTCGGCCTCCTGGGGGGTGGCCGGAAAAATCAGATCCCAGTCGCCGTCATGTTTTACCGCTTCCATAAAGTCGCGGGTGATCAGGCAGGAGAGGTTGAACTGGCGCAGACGTCCATCCTCGCGCTTGGCACGAATGAAATCAATCACGTCCGGATGCGAGATATCGAAGGTGCCCATCTGCGCGCCGCGACGGCCTCCGGCGGAGGAGACGGTGAAACACATCTTGTCAAAGATATCCATGAAGGAGAGCGGGCCGGATGTGTAGGCGCCGGCACCGGAAACATAGGCCCCCTTCGGACGCAGTGTGGAGAACTCATAACCGATGCCGCAACCGGCTTTCAGTGTCAGACCTGCTTCACGAACCATGGAAAGAATGCCGTCCATCGAATCGGGAATTGCACCGGAGACGGTGCAGTTGATGGTGGAGGTGGCCGGTTTGTGTGCTTCTGCACCGGCATTGGACATGATGCGTCCGGCAGGAATCGCACCCTGTTGCAGCGCCCAGGTGAAACGGTTGAACCAGAATGCCTGCTTCTCCTCTTTCTCGACAGCAGCCAGTGCCTTGGCAACACGCTCATAAGTGGCCTCAATATCGGCATCCACGGCATTGCCGTCCTTGTCTTTCAGACGGTATTTTTTATCCCAAATGTCTTCGGAGGCAGGTTGCAGAGCGACTTTGCTTTCCGGTTGAAATGCTGTCGTTTCTTCCAATACGGTGTTGGTGGCGGTGGTGCTTGCGCTCATGCTGTTTCTCCCTCCGGTTAGTGCAAAGTGGTGCTGTCTGCTGTGCGTGGCAGCGAGTGTAGACACTATATCTAGCGTGTCAAGCAATCCTGATGCACTATTTCTAGTGTTTATTGATGCACTTTTAATACACCGGCTGTCCACAGCTTATCCACCGCAACAGCGTTACATACAGAGATCAGAGAGGGCGGTCCTCACAATTCGTGGAGCTTGCAGATGCTCTTTGTTACGCTTCCCCGCATGAGTTCCCGGACGCATTTCGGATATGAGACGGTCGATGCCGGCGAAAAGGCAGGCAGGGTGATGGGTGTATTCTCATCGGTTGCCAACAAATATGACATTATGAATGACCTGATGAGCGGCGGCCTGCACCGGCTCTGGAAAAGGCGCATGATTCAGATGGCGGCTGTCAGGGCAGGCTCCACCGTACTGGATGTGGCGGCAGGATCGGGAGATGTCTCCATTGGCATGATGAAAAAGATGCGGCGTGACGGGCGTGTGGTGCTGACCGATCTGAATGGCCCGATGCTACGCGAGGGGGCGCGGCGGGTGCTGGATGAAGGGTTGCTTGCGGGCAGGGCCGACTGTGTTCAGTCCGATGGTACGAGGCTTGCCTTTGCCGACAACTCTTTTGATGTTGTCTCCATTGCCTTTGGGATTCGTAACTTTGTCGATATTGAGGCCGGGCTGCGCGAGTTCCACCGGGTGCTGAAGCCCGGCGGCCAGTTTGTCTGTCTGGAGTTTTCAAGGCCCGTATTGCCGCTGCTGGATGTGCTCTATGATGCCTACTCCTTTAATGTGATCCCGGCCATGGGCGAGCTTGTGACCGGTGATCGTGATTCCTACCGGTATCTGGTCGAGTCGATTCGCCGTTTCCCGGATCAGAAGCGTTTTGCCAAACTGATCGACTGGGCTGGTTTTGACCTGGTGAAGTATGAAAATATGACCGGCGGTGTCGTAGCCATCCACAGAGGATATAAGGTCTGATGACTCACCGCAAAGACATGATCCCTGGAAATCCCCGGTGGTGGGCAAAGACACAAAGGAAGCCGTTATTGATTGCTGTTTTGGGTCAGGTATTCAATTTTGAGTGCGCCTCTGTGGTTCATGATTGTGAACAGCTGTTCACGGGAGATGTGCGGTGAGTGTAATGTTTTTGCCATTACGGCTGATCCCGGTTCCTGTACAGTGCGTGGTGCTCTCCACCGTGCTGGGACTCTTCTTTTCGCGTGACAAGTCGCTTCTTTCTGCGCTCGAGGAGTTGGAGGGCAGGGTGTTCCGTATTCATGTGCGTGATACAAACGCTGTCATTTTCCTCGGTTTCAGGCATGGCAAGCCCTGGGTGCATCCGCACCATGAAGGCAGGGTTGATGTGGAGATTGATGCCACCACTGCAGCCTTTGCCCGCCTCTGTTTTGCGCATGAGGACCCGGATGAACTGGTATTTGAGCAGGTGCTGAAACTATCCGGCGATTCCGGGGCGATGCTGCGCTTCAAGAGGTTGCTGGCTCAGGCCGACCTGGATTGGGAACGCGAGCTTCGCAATGCCTTTGGCGATTTCTTCGGCCGGCGGGTAGCGAGTGCGGCGCATGCACTGGTGGCAACCGAGAAGAGGGTGACAGTGAGTGCGCACCAGATGCTGGAAGAGAGGCTCTCCCGGATGGCGGTGCCGAATGCGGAACGTGCGCAGAACTGGCAGGCGGGTGTCGAGGATCTGCACCGTAAAATCAGCCGGGTAAAGGCGCGTGTAACCCGGCTGGAGCATCGTATCGGGTCCGATACAGGGGATAGCGGCAGAGCATGAAGCTTCCCTACCGCTTCAGACGCAGTTTAAGGCTTCTGGCCATCGGCCATATTCTGGCTACACACGGCATGGCGGCACTGGCAGTTCGTCTGCGCCTGTTCAGGCCGTATGCATGGTTGGTGCGCCTGTTTACCGGCGATGAACTGCCAAAGGATCTCGGCGCTCAGATCCGGCAGGTGCTGGAGCGGCTTGGACCGACCTTTATCAAGTTCGGGCAGATGCTCTCCACGCGTGTGGATCTGCTACCGCTGGAGGTGGCGCTTGAACTGAAGAAGCTGCAGGACGATGTGCCGCCGGAGAAGGTCGAGGTTGTGGAGGCGGTACTAAGCCGGGCCTATAAAAAGCCGCTGACGGGTGAGGGAGGCATCTTTGCCGGGTTTGACCGCGAACCGGTAGCGGCTGCATCCATCGCTCAGGTTCATTTTGCCGTGTTGCACAGCGGTGAGCATGTGGCGGTGAAGGTGCGCAGGCCGCATATCCGGAAAACCATTGAGGCGGATCTCTCCATTCTGCGCCTGCTGGCAGATCTGTTTGACCGATACTTTCCCGAATATCGACGGCTGAAAGCGCCGCGTGTCGTGGAGGAGTTTGCCGCAACCATTATGGGTGAGCTGAATCTGCGTTCCGAGGCGGCCCATGCCAGCCGCTTTGCCGAAAATCTGGCCGATGTTCATGGTGTCGGCGTGCCGGGAGTGATGTGGGATTATACCACGAGTGAAGTGCTGGTGACCGAGCGTATTTATGGTATTCCGATTGATGAACGTGAGAAACTGGCTGCCGCCGGGTATGATTTGATGCAGCTTTGCGAGCGTACGGCGACCCTCTTTTTTCATATGGTATTCGTGGATGGTTACTTCCATGCTGATCTGCATCCGGGCAATATCTTTGTGGCCGAGAATGGTGATATCCTGCTGGTCGATTTCGGCATTGTCGGCAGACTGGATTTGCGCAGTCGCTGCTACATTGCCGATATGCTGCTGGCTTTTCTGAAACAGGATTACCGGCGGGCAGCCGAGGTTCATCTGGAGGCCGGTTATGTGCCGGCCGATACCAATATGTCGGCATTTGAAGACGCGATGCGGGAGATTGCCGAGCCGATCTTTAACCGGCCGTTAAAGGATATCTCGCTGGCCGAACTGCTCTTCTATCTGTTTGCTGTGACTGAGCGTTTCAAAATGGAGACCCAGCCTGAATTGCTGCTGTTGCAGAAGACGATGGTGGTGATTGAAGGCGTAGCGCGCGAGCTGGAGCCGGAAGTGAATGTGTGGGGGCTGGCCAAGCCGCTGGTTGGCAAGTGGGTGGCGGAGCATCTCGGGCCGAAGGCGCGGCTTGAGCAGGCGTTGAAGGATATGAAAGCCGGTGTGGATGCGTGGATTGCCCTGCCGGAGGAGATTGGCAGGGTGCTTGCCGAATCGCGGCAGCCGGTGCGGTGCGGGCGGGTGCAGAGCGGTGCGATGTTATCGCAGTTTGTCGGCATGGTGCTGCTGATTGGCGCCGGCATGCTGGCCGGTATGGGCTGGAGCGGTCCGGCAGACAGGCTGACATGGATTCTCTCGGGTTCGGCATTGGTGATCGGCACGCTGCTGTTGAAGCGGAGATAACTTTCTTCTCCGCTCTTTTGATGAATCCCTTTGCTTATCGCGGGCGGAGCCACTAGCCTGCCGCCGTTTTTTGCAGGCCGACCGGGCCAAGGAGTCGAACCGATTATGAGCCGTGATTTCGTTTTTACATCCGAGTCCGTATCCGAAGGTCATCCCGATAAGGTGGCCGATCAGATTTCCGATGCAGTGCTGGATGCGATTCTGACACTGGATCCAAGGCCGGCACGGGCGCGTGTTGCCGTCGAGACGATGATCAAGACCGGTGCTGTGATCCTGGCTGGTGAGGTAACGACCGACGCCTGGGTCGATCTGGACGAGGTGGTGCGCAATGTTGTTTGCGGCATCGGCTATACCAGTTCGGATGTCGGATTTGACGGATCGACTTGTGCGGTGATGTCGCTGATCGGCAAGCAGTCCGAACATATCGCCCAGGGCGTGGATCGTGAGGCACCTGAGAAGCAGGGGGCCGGTGATCAGGGATTGATGTTCGGCTATGCGACCAATGAGACCGAGGTGCTGATGCCGGCGCCGATCCTGTATGCGCATCGTCTCGTCGAGCGTCAGGCCGAGATGCGCCGTGAGCATATTCTTCCCTGGCTCAGGCCCGATGCGAAAAGCCAGATTGCCTTCCGTTACGAGGACGACAAGATCGTCGGTATCGATGCGGTCGTACTCTCGACCCAGCACGACCCCGATATCGAATACAGCCACCTGCGTGAGGCGGTGATGGAGAATATCATCCAGCCGGTGCTGCCGAAGGAGTGGCTGGATACATGTCCGGCCGATAAAATCCATATTAATCCGACCGGTCGCTTCGTAATCGGCGGGCCGGTCGGCGACTGCGGCCTGACCGGGCGCAAGATCATCGTCGATACCTATGGCGGCATGGCCCGCCACGGCGGTGGCGCGTTTTCCGGTAAGGATCCGTCCAAGGTGGACCGTTCGGCCGCCTACGCGGGCCGCTATGTAGCCAAGAATATTGTTGCGGCAGGTCTTGCCGAGCGCTGCGAAATCCAGGTCTCCTATGCCATTGGCGTAGCCGAGCCGACATCGATTCTGGTCGAGACCTTCGGCACCGCGAAGATTGACGAGGCTCGCATCGCAGAGCTGGTGCGCGAACATTTCGATCTGACGCCATACGGCATCTCGGAGATGCTGGATCTGGTGCGTCCGATCTATCGCAAGACCGCAGCCTACGGCCATTTCGGCCGCGAGTTGCCGGAGTTTTCGTGGGAGAAAACCGATCGTGCCGAGGCGCTGCGCGCTGACGCGGGGCTGTAAGCAAAAGGAAGCTCTGAATAATCAGAGCTTCCGTGTGGGCCATGAATGTCCGCCGGGATCGGGAACGCAAGTGGCTGATTTTGTGAGCGCCCGGAAAACCACGCTTTTCCGGGTGTGCCTCTGAAAAAGGCATGGATGCCCTTTTCAGGGTTGTCTAAACGACTCGCCGAGGGGCGCTGCAACCGTTAGGTCAGGCTCGGCAAATGTTTAACGGCGCTCATATTTGATACAGGAGTATGAGAATGTCTGAATTTACCGATTACAAAGTGGCGGATATGTCACCGGAAACCATCGCCTGGGGGCGCAAGGAACTGGCCATTGCCGAGACCGAAATGCCCGGTCTGATGGCCATCCGTGAGAAATATGCCGCCGAGCAGCCGCTTAAAGGTGCGCGTATCGCAGGTTCGCTGCACATGACGATCCAGACCGGCGTGCTGATCGAGACGCTGACGGCGCTGGGGGCCGAGGTGCGCTGGGCTTCGTGCAATATCTTTTCCACCCAGGACCATGCGGCAGCGGCGATTGCAGCGGAGGGCGTGCCTGTGTTCGCCTACAAGGGTGAGACGCTGGAAGAATACTGGGAATACTGCCACAGGATCATGGAATGGCATGACGGCGGCACGCCGAACATGATTCTGGACGACGGCGGCGATGCGACCTTGCTGTTGATTCTGGGGGCCAAGGCCGAGAAGGATCCATCCGTTCTCGATAACCCCGGTTCTGAGGAGGAGGAGTATCTGTTCGCTTCGATCAGGAAGCGTCTGGCCGAGCAACCGGGCTACTACACGAAACGCCGCGATGCGATCCGCGGTGTGACCGAGGAGACGACGACTGGTGTGCATCGCCTCTATCAGATGCAGGAGCGCGGTGAGCTGCCGTTCCCGGCAATCAACGTCAACGATTCGGTCACCAAATCAAAGTTCGACAATCTCTATGGCTGTCGCGAATCACTGCTCGACGGCATCAAGCGCGCTACCGATGTGATGATTGCCGGCAAAATCGCCGTGGTACTTGGATATGGTGATGTCGGCAAGGGTTGTGCGCAGGCGTTTAAGGGGATGGGTGCTACCGTCTGGGTGACCGAGATCGATCCGATTTGCGCGCTGCAGGCGGCGATGGAGGGTTATCGTGTCGTCAATATGGATGATGCCTGTAAGTTGGGTAATATCTTTGTTACCACTACCGGCAATTACCATGTCATTACCCATGACCATATGGCGGCCATGCCGGATCAGGCGATTGTCTGCAATATCGGCCATTTTGATAATGAAATCGATGTCGCCAGCCTGAAGCAATATGAGTGGGAGAATGTGAAGCCGCAGGTGGATCAGGTCATCTTCCCGGATGGCAAGCGTATCACGCTGCTGGCCGAAGGACGTCTGGTGAATCTGGGTTGTGCCACCGGCCATCCGAGCTTTGTCATGTCGAATTCCTTTTCCAACCAGACGCTGGCGCAGATCGAGCTTTTCAACCAGACCGGTCAATATGAGGCAAGGGTTTATACCTTGCCGAAGAGGCTGGATGAGGAGGTGGCGCGTCTGCATCTTGGCAAGATCGGTGTCAGCCTGACGACATTGAGCCAGGAGCAGGCTGACTATATCGGCGTACCGGTAGAGGGGCCGTACAAGCCGGAGCACTACCGTTATTAAAAAACTGTTTTTTGTTACGGTCGCCATCCTGCCGGTGCTGGCATGGGGGGATGGCGGCCTCACTGTTGATGCGCGTTTTGACAGAACCGGAGACGGAATTGTGGATGCATCCGACTGGGCATTGATGAAGCAGGCTGATCGTGCCGCCTATGCCAGGGCTTCGGTTGAAGCGCTGGGTGAAAACCCTGATGTTCGGCTACCGGGCGGCAAGAGCCGGGCAGAGATTTATCTGGATGGATTGAAGTCGGTTTATGAATAGATTTCCGCAATTTGCATCGGCTTGTTTTTGTGGCTGATCAGTCCTTGCATTTTGATTTTGCTGCTGGTAGAAATCGCCACCGCAAAAAAGAGGGTGATTTTCATTGTTGAAGAGGGGCGAGGGATTGTCTGATCATCAACAGCATCCGCCCTCCGATGCATGGCAGAAACAGCTTTTCGGGGTGGCACTCGTGCAGTTTTTGTCGGCTCTGGGCATATCGTTTTTTGCGATGTTCTGGCAGGGAGGAGTCGTAGCGGCTTCGGTTTTGTCAGGAGGCATTCTGGTTGGTCTGAACAGTGTTCTGCTTGCCCGGAGTGTGGTGGGCTCATCTCAGGTGGAGGGGGCTGATGGTCGAGGTGTGTTGTATCGCTCGGCGGTCGTGCGTTTTCTTCTGCTGATTGTTGCGCTGGTTTGCGCAAATCTGGTGGGGTTTCATCTTCTTGCTGTTGCGGCGGGAATGTTTATAGCTTATGTCGGCGGCTATCTGTATGTTGTGAAGCGAGCTTCACAGGCTGTCGGCAAGAGCAGAGATTTGAATTGAGACTGGAATTTAAGATTAAATTGAATAGGGGTGGCGGAATTGGCTGAGCACGGTAGTGATGGAATTGCGAGTCATCTGCATTACTGGACGTATGTAGTGGATGAGAATAACTCATTCATGCAGATTCACGTAGACACAATGATTCTTACTGTAACTATTGCTGCCCTGATGGTTGGCTTTGGCATCTGGCTGAAGGGAAGGATTGTTGAGGGGGCGCCAAGTGGCGCGCAGAACTTCATGGAGACTGTCGTTGGTTTTATCAATGATACCGTTAATGACAATTTTCCGGTTCGCAATCCTCTGATTGCGCCGCTGGCCTTTACTATCTTTGTCTTTATTTTTCTTTGCAATACGCTGGATATTCTTCCTGCCTATCTGATTGGTAATGTGGCTCATCTGTTCGGTGTGGATCATTTCCGCCCGGTGCCGACCAATGACCTGAATCTTCCGGCGGCCATGGGAGTCAGCGTTTTCCTGCTGGTACTCTACTATGAGTTCAAGCTGAAGCCGGTTCATTTCTGTAAAGAACTGCTTATGGAGCCCTTCACCAACCTGGTGCCGATGGTTCTGAAGCCTGTTGTGATGCCGATCAACCTGGTTCTGAAGCTGGTTGAAGAGATCGCCAAGCCGCTGTCACTCTCTTTCCGTCTGTTCGGTAACATGTTTGCAGGTGAAGTGATCTTCCTGCTGATTGCTTCGTTGCTGCTGGGTGGCGGCGCAGTGGCCATGACAGCCGGTTTCTTCGTAGGTCTTGGATGGTCCTTCTTCCATCTCTTTATCGGCCTGCTGCAAGCATTTATTTTCATGATTCTGACGGTGGTGTACCTGTCAATTGCACACCAGCCGGCAGAACATTAATTGAGTTTATTTTTTAAGTACTGCATAGGAGTTAAAACATGGATGCAACAACTATCATCACCGCTGCTTCGGCAATTTCCGTAGGTGTAATTCTGGCCGCTGCCGGCCTGGGTTCGGCTATCGGCTGGGGGCTGATCTGCTCAAAGACCCTGGAGGGTATTGCTCGTCAGCCTGAAATGCGCCCGCAGTTAATGTTTAATATGTTCATTTTTGCTGGTCTGATGGAATCTTTCCCGTTCATCATCATGGCATTTGCGCTGTGGTTCCTGTTCGCCAACCCGTTCCTGGGCTAAGTGGAACCTGAGATTAAATTTAACAGGAAGTGAGGCTTACTCATGAGTATTGACCTAACATTTATCGGCCAGATTGTGGTCTTCCTGACCATGGTCTTCCTGCTCAAGAAGTTTCTCTATGGTCCTTTGAATGATGCGATGGAAGCACGTACAAAGAAGATTGCAGAGGGTCTTGCGGCAGCGGATGCCGGAAAAGAGGCGAAAGCCAAGGCTGAAGCTGAAATCAAGGCCCAGATCAAAGATGCTCGTGCCAGGGCGCAGGAGATTATTGCCTCTGCCGAGAAGCGTGCGGCCGAGGTGAGTGAGGAGGCTGTAACCAAAGCGCGTGCTGATGCCCAGCAGATTGTTGCGGCAGCGCGTGAAGAGGTTGAGGCTGAGGCGAACCGTGCACGCCAGGCGTTGCGGGAAGAGGTGGCGGAGATTGTCATGATGGCAGCCGAGCGCGTTATTGATGCGGAGCTGGATGCCAAACGTCACGACAAGCTGATTGACACTGTTGTCAGTGAAGGGTTCGGTCGCGCATGAGTTCAATTGCTGTTTCACGCCGTTACGCCAGAGCGTTGTTCGAGCTCTCTGAAGAGGGTCTGGATGTAGCCTCCGGGCTCGCGACACTGGCGGAAGTTGCCACGGTGAAAGAAGTGCAGGAGTTTTTGGATCTGCCTCACCTGCCCACTGAACAGAAGATTGCAGTTCTGAAAAAGGTTGCAGGCCATGTTTCAGATGAGCTTGTGCGGCTGGTGTCGCTTCTGTGTGAGCGTCATAAGGCCTCACTGCTTCCGGAGATTAATGAAATTTTCACAGAAATGGTTCGCGAATCCGAGGCAAGTGTTGTGGCAACGGTGGTCGTGGCAGCCAGGCCGGATGCCGAAACCAGCAAGAAAATTGAGGCTGCAGTTGCTGATGTTGCAGGCAAGAAAGTGCAACTGGAGATTGTTGAAGACAAGCAGGTGTTGGGGGGCATGATTGTCAATATCGGCGATCGCCAGATCGACTGCTCGCTTCGTGGCAAGCTTGAGGGATTGCGCAAGGCAATCGCCGCTTAATTTATAGATTTATTGATTGGTCATTAGAGGATAGAAGATATGAAACTCGATACCGCAGAAATCAGTTCCATCATTAAGGAGCAGATCAAGGGATTTGAAGCAGGTGCTGCAGATGCAAATGTAGGCCGCTTGATCTCTGTTGGTGATGGCGTTGCCATGATCCATGGTCTTTCCGGTGCGATGGCTGGCGAAATGCTGGAATTCCCCGGCGATACTTTCGGCATGGTGCTGAACCTGGAAGAGGGTTCGGTGGGCGCAGTGATCTTCGGTGAGTTCACCCATCTTCGTGAAGGGGACCAGGTCAAGTGTACCGGTCGTATCTTCGAGGTGCCGACTGGACCAGGTCTGAAAGGTCGTGTAGTTAATGCGCTTGGTCAGCCAATTGATGGCAAGGGGCCGCTTGAAGTGGCTGAAAACAGTCCTGTTGAAAAGATTGCGCCGGGTGTGATTGAACGTAAATCTGTTGATCAACCGCTGCAGACCGGTATCAAGGCGATTGACTCCATGGTTCCTATTGGCCGTGGTCAGCGTGAGCTGATCATCGGCGACCGCCAGACCGGTAAGACTGCGATTGCAATTGATACGATTATTAACCAGAAAGATACAGGTGTAACCTGTATTTATGTTGCCATAGGCCAGAAGGCATCCACGGTTGCCAATGTGGTTCGTACTCTCAGAGAGCATGGTGCGCTTGATAATACTATTGTTGTATCTGCGTCCGCATCAGAATCTGCTGCGCTGCAATATATTGCGCCTTATACCGGCTGCACCATGGGCGAATATTTCCGTGACCGCGGTGAGGATGCACTGATTGTCTATGATGACCTGACCAAGCAGGCCTGGGCATATCGTCAGGTCTCCCTGATTCTGCGTCGTCCTCCGGGCCGTGAAGCCTACCCGGGCGACGTATTCTATCTTCACTCCCGCCTGTTGGAGCGTGCATCACGTGTGGATGAGACCTATGTTGAGAAGTTCACCAATGGCGAAGTGACCGGCAAGACCGGATCTTTGACCTCGCTGCCGATTATTGAGACGCAGGAAGGTGACGTGTCGGCATTCGTACCTACCAACGTGATCTCTATTACCGATGGCCAGATATTCCTGGAGACATCACTGTTTAATGCGGGCCAGCGCCCGGCGATCAACGCCGGTCTTTCCGTATCGCGTGTGGGTGGTGCGGCTCAGACCAAGGCAATGAAGAAGGTGGGCGGCGGTCTGCGTCTTGATCTTGCCCAGTATCGTGAACTGGCTGCATTTGCTCAGTTTGCATCCGATCTGGATGAGGCAACTCGCAGGCAGATCGAGCGTGGTAAGCGCGGTGTTGAGATCCTGAAGCAGGATGAGAACAGCCCGCAGTCCGTTGCCGAGATGACCACGGTTCTGTTTGCACTGAACAATGGTGATCTGGATGATATCGATGTGAAGAAGATTCGTGATTTTGAGAAGGGTCTTCTGGCGCATCTGGCATCAGCGGAGGCTGGCCTGATGAATAGTCTGAATGCCAAGCCTGAACTGACGGATGAAGTGGTTGAGGCGCTGAAGAAGGCAATTGCTGACTTCAAGGCAACCGGAACCTACTAAGGAGTCCTGCTGTGGCATCTGCTAAGGAAATTAGAGGCCAGATCAAGGCCATCCAGAACACCGGCAAGATCACCAAGGCGATGGAGATGGTTGCCGCATCAAAGATGCGCAAGGCTCAGGATCGGGTGATTGCCGCTCGTGCCTATGCTGAAGGTGTCAGGCAGGTTGTTTCCAATCTGATGCAGGCCCATCCTGAGTATCGTCATCCGTTTGTAACAGAGCGTGATGAAGTGAAGAAGGTTGGTGTTATTGTTGTTACAACCGATAAGGGGCTCTGTGGCGGTCTGAATACCAATACACTGAAAAAGGCCGTTGCCGTTCTTAAAGAGCAGACAGTTGATACAGAGGTTTACAGTATCGGCCGTCGTGCGGGCATGTTCCTGAAGCGGTTTGCTGAAATTGCCGGATCAGTCGAGAATATTCCTGATTCTCCTGATATAGCGGATATTCTGGGTGTGGTCGGCGTTGCTATGGAACGCTATCTGAACGGAACAGTGGATGAGGTTTATCTTGTCTATAGCGAGTTTGAGAATACCATGACTCAGACACCTACATCCATGCGTCTTCTTCCATGTCCGATTCCCGAGGATATCACACACACTGGCTACTGGGATTATCTCTATGAACCGGATAGCAAAGAGGTTATGGATGGGCTGCTTCGCCGTTACGTCGAATCTTTGGTGTTCCATAGTGTTTTGGAGAACAAGGCGTGTGAGCAGTCTGCCCGTATGGTGGCAATGAAAGCCGCGACGGATAATGCCAAAGAGATCGTTAAGGATCTCAGCATTACCTATAACAAGGCGCGTCAGGCAGCAATTACGCAGGAGCTGGCAGAAATCTGTGCCGGTGCCGCAGCTGCCGGTTAAAAGTTTTATTTTTTAGAGAGGTCATAACATGAGCGTAGGTACAATCGTCCAGGTGATCGGTCCGGTCGTAGACGTCCGCTTTCCGGCAGGCGAACTTCCACAGATCTATAATGCACTGAGGCTGGCAGAGCCAAAACTGACGCTGGAAGTTCAGCAGCATCTTGGTGATAACACTGTTCGCGCCATTGCACTGGGTTCCACGGACGGTCTTCGCCGCGGGATGGAAGTAAGTGATACTGGCGCAGCGATCAAGGTTCCGGTTGGTAAAGCAACACTGGGCCGCATCATGAATGTGCTGGGTGAAGGCATCGACTTTGAAGGTGAGGATGTTCCATCGGAAGAGCGTTGGGAGATTCACCGTGCAGCGCCTACCTTTGAGGAGCTCTCCCCTGCTCAGGAGATTCTCGAAACGGGTATTAAGGTGATCGATCTGATGGCTCCGATTGCCAAAGGCGGTAAGGTTGGTCTGTTTGGCGGTGCCGGTGTAGGCAAAACCGTGAACATGATGGAGCTGATCAATAACATCGCCAAGGCACACGGTGGTTTCTCCGTGTTTGCCGGTGTTGGTGAGCGTACCCGTGAAGGTAACGATTTCTACTACGAGATGAAGGAGTCCAACGTACTGGATAAGGTTGCCCTGGTTTACGGTCAGATGAACGAGCCTCCGGGAAACCGTCTGCGTGTAGCGCTGACCGGCCTGACCATGGCCGAATACTTCCGTGATGAAGGTCTGGATGTATTGATCTTTATTGACAACATCTACCGTTACTCGCTTGCCGGTGTTGAGGTGTCTGCACTACTTGGTCGTATGCCGTCCGCAGTGGGTTACCAGCCGAATCTGGCAGAGGAGATGGGTCGTCTGCAGGAGCGTATCGCTTCAACCAAGACCGGTTCCATTACCTCCGTACAGGCTGTTTATGTGCCTGCGGATGACCTGACCGATCCGGCGCCTGCAACCACATTTGCACATCTGGATTCTACCATTGTGCTTTCCCGTCAGATTGCCGAGCTGGGAATCTATCCGGCGGTGGATCCGCTTGATTCAACTTCTCGTCAGCTTGATCCGCGGATTGTCGGTATTGAGCACTATGAGGTGGCTCAGGGCGTGCAGCAGACACTGCAGCGTTATAAAGAGTTGCAGGATATTATCGCGATTCTGGGTATGGATGAACTTTCAGACGAGGATAAGCTGACAGTGGCACGGGCCCGCAAGATTCAGCGTTTCCTGTCGCAGCCATTCCATGTGGCAGAGGTGTTCACTGGTGCGCCTGGTGTATATGCGAAGAAGGAAGATACGATCAAGGCCTTCAGGGGCATTCTTGATGGCGAATACGATCACCTGCCGGAGCAGGCCTTCTACATGGTCGGCTCTATTGACGAAGCTGTTGCCAAGGCAGAGAAGATGGCGGCTAAAGGCTAATGGCTGCTACGGTAAAAGTACTGGTCGCAACAGCTGAACGCGAAGTCTATCGCGGTGAGGCCGAGATGGTGGTTGCTCCGGGCGTAGCCGGTGAGCTGGGGATTCTTCCCAAGCATTCACCGCTGCTTTGTGCTCTGACAACCGGCGAGCTGCGCATCACAGTCAGCCCTGAAGAGGTGGATGAGGTGTTTGTATCCGGTGGCTTCATGGAAGTTCAGCCGGATATGATTACTGTATTGGCTGATTCGGCTGAGCGTGCATCCGATATTGACGAAGCAGCAGCGAAGGCGGCTGAGCGAAGTGCGAAGGAGTTGCTCGAGGGCAAGCAGGCGGACTTTGACCTTGCGAAGGCTGAAGCTGAACTTTCAGTGGCAGTTGCCCGGCTGGCATGGTTGCGTAAAAAGAAAAAGCACTAAAACGGTTGCTTTAATTCTTTGCAAGGGTCGTACGTTGTGCGACCCTTTTGCGTATCTGGATCTGCAAAAGCAGATGGAGGAAATATGACCCAATATATGCACTATCCCGACCTTCATATTTGTGTTCTGGCAGCAGGCAGGGGCAAGCGCATGCGCTCATCCAGACCCAAGGTACTGCACCCTGTTTTGGGACGTGCCATGATTGATTATCTGTTGTCTACCGTGGAGACGCTGCGTCCACGTGGTATTGCGGTTGTTACAGGCCATGCGTCCGAAATGGTGCAGCAGCATGTCGGCCAGCCTCAAAATCTCGAGTGGGTCATTCAGGACAAGCAGTTGGGAACGGGCCATGCCGTTAAGCAGTGTGAAAATGTCATACGGGATGTCCGTGATGTACTGATTGTGTGCGGTGATACGCCGCTGCTCAGAAGTGAAACGCTGGCAGAACTTGTGGATGAGCATCGAAAGCGCGATGCTGTTGTTACCGTATTGACCGCCGAGCCAGAGAACCCGACAGGGTATGGTCGGATTATACGGGATGAGAGTGGCAAGGTTACCGCCATTATTGAAGAGAAGGACGCGGATGACAGACAGCGCAGGCTCCGCGAAGTCAGCAGTGGTATCTACTGTGTTCGTCAGGACGTGTTGTTTGAACTGCTACATAAAGTAGGTAATCGTAATGCTCAGGGTGAGTATTATCTGCCGGATATTGTTCCGCTTGCACTGCAGGACGGAAAATCTGTCGAGGCCGTGAAAATGAGAGATGCCCATGAAATGATGGGCGTGAATAATCGTGTTCAGCTCTCCGAGGTCGAGTCGCTGATGCAGCAGCGTATTATTCACGACTGGCAGATGAAGGGCGTGACCATCGAGAAGCCTGAAAGTGTGCGCATTGAGGCAGGTGTCAATATCGGTATTGATACGGTGATTCAGGCTGGCTGCTACCTGCTTGGTTCAACCCGGATCGGGGATGAATGCCGTGTGGGCCCCAACGCCGTGCTGGTCGATGCCTGGCTGGACGACCGGGTGAATGTGTTTGCCTTCAGCCATATTCACAAGGCCAGTATTGGTTCGGAAGCAAAGATTGGTCCGTTTGCACGCCTGCGACCGGGGGCGGAACTGGATGAAGAGGTGCATATTGGCAACTTTGTTGAAGTCAAGAATGCGGTTGTAAATCGTGGCAGCAAGATCAATCACTTAAGTTATATCGGTGATTCCGAGATGGGCAGTTACTGCAATATCGGTGCCGGCACAATCACCTGCAATTATGATGGTGCCAATAAGCATAAAACAGTCATCGGTGATGATGTGTTTATCGGTTCGGATACAAAACTGATTGCACCGGTTGAAGTCGGTTCGGGTGCAACCATTGGCGCCGGCAGCATCATTACCAGGAGGGTCGCAGAGGGCGGCTTGACCCTTTCTGCTCGCCCTGAGCAGCGTCATGTTCAGGACTGGCAGCGGCCTAAAAAGACAAAGTAATGTGTGGCATTATTGGCGTCCTGTCGGCGCAACCCGTTCAGGATCATCTGTTGCAGGCACTCAAAAGCATGGAGTACCGGGGTTATGACAGCGCCGGTATCTGTACGATTCATAACGATGCATTTGTTTGCAGAAAGCGTAAAGGCAAGCTGAGCAATCTTGCCTCATCGCTTGCAGCATCTCCCCTTGAAGGTGCCGCTGGCATTGGCCACACCCGTTGGGCCACTCATGGCACGCCAACCGAGGCCAATGCTCACCCTCACTGCAGCCATCGTATTGCTGTGGTACATAACGGCATTATTGAAAACTACAAGAGACTGAAGGATGAGCTGACGCAGTCCGGAGCAACATTCGTATCGCAGACCGACAGTGAAGTTATTCCCTGGCTGGCCGAGTCTCTACTCTCTTCCGGCGACAGGGCCCCTGAGCATGCGTGGCTTGAAGTGGTGTCAAGACTCCACGGGGCATACGCCATTGCGGCACTGGACAGGATGCAGCCAGAGCGGATCTGGTTCGCCAGAAAAGGAAGTCCGCTTCTGCTGGCGCGAAGTGAGCAATCGTTGTTTGTCGCCTCGGATGCGCTGGCGGTTGCCGGCAGGGCGAGTGAGGTGCTTTATCTTGAAGAGGGCGAGTGGGGCAGTGCCGCACTTGATGGCGTTACTATTTATGATGCGAAAGGAGAGGTTGTTGAGGCGCAGTGGCAGCCTATACCGGCCTCGGTTGCAGCGGCAGGAAAGGGGGGGTTTGAGCACTATATGCTCAAGGAGATCCATGAACAGCCACAGGTGATGGCCAGAATCCTCGCTGCTTATATCGACGATCATGTAATCAAATTTCCCGATGCCGGCTTTGTTAGCAATGCACCACTGCCACAGCGTATTGTCATGGTTGCCTGCGGCACCTCTTACCATGCAGCGCTGACAGCGCGTTACTGGCTGGAGCGATACCTGCAGATTTCAGTGGAAGTTGATGTGGCATCTGAATATCGCTATCGCGATCCGGTCATTGGTCCGGATACATGGCTGATTACGCTGTCTCAGTCAGGTGAAACAGCGGATACGCTGGAGGCGCTTCGTCTGTTTAAGCGCAAGACGCCGGATAACAGGGCGTTGGCCATATGTAATGTTGCGCACTCTTCACTGGTGCGTGAATCAGACGGCTTGATTGAACTGCATGCCGGCCCGGAAATCGGTGTGGCATCCACCAAGGCCTATACGGCGCAACTGGCGGTGCTGGCACTCTTCTCACTGAAGCTCTCACAGCGGGCAGGTGCGATGAGGGGTGATACTGTCGCTACCCATCTGCATGCATTGCAGCAGGTGGTTGATCATATGCTCTCACTGCTGTCCGGTGCCGAACATATCGACGCACAACTGACACCGCTTTTTGAAAGGGCTCATGGTTCACTCTATCTGGGGCGCGGTCCATGTTATCCGCTTGCCCTGGAAGGGGCACTGAAGCTGAAAGAGGTCTCCTACCTGCATGCGGAAGGGTATGCGGCAGGTGAGATGAAGCATGGCCCGATTGCACTGATTGACAGCAGCCTGCCGGTGATTGTGCTGGCGCTAAAGCAGTATCATCTGGAAAAGGTGATCTCCAATCTGCATGAGGTGCAGGCGCGTGGCGCCAAGGTGATTTTGTTGACAGATGTGGGAGATTCGGAAAGGCCGGATGATGTGGATGCGATCATTACGATTCCAACCGGGGATTACTTCACCGCGCCATTGCTGGCGGCTATCCCTTTGCAGTTGCTGGCCTATTATGTTGCCTGTGCGAAGGGAACCGACGTGGATCAGCCACGTAATCTTGCCAAGTCAGTCACCGTAGAATAGTCGCCCCTGAATAAATCTCAAGGTATTGTTTTTGTTTCTTTTTTTCTGTT
>CAZLJF010000016.1:0-38873 GCA_964559845.1 uncultured Zetaproteobacteria bacterium
CCATGGATGTTGAGCTGATCACACCGATCGCCATGGATAAAGAGCTGCGTTTCGCGATTCGCGAGGGTGGCCGTACTGTTGGTGCCGGTGTCGTCACCAGTATTACTGAGTAAGTAGAAACAAAATGCAGGGCGGCGGTAGTGAATTTCACTGCTGCCGCTTTTCTGTCACTGGAGATTAGATATGCGTGATTTGTTGGCACTGGCTTGTGAGGAATGCAAGCGTCGCAACTACACAACCGATAAAAACAAGCGTACAACCACCGATAAGTTGGTGTTGAGGAAGTACTGTAGCTCTTGCCGTAAACATACGGCACATAAAGAGACCAAGGTTTAATTCTAGGCCAGTAGCTCAATTGGTAGAGCACCGGTCTCCAAAACCGGGGGTTGGGGGTTCGAGACCCTCCTGGCCTGCCACTGTTATTAGAACCGGGTAGTGAATTGAAGGTGAAGAGGAGCTTGCGATGAGTCGTGTGGCGGATATGCAAAAATTTATGCGTGAAGTTCAGGTTGAGGCCAGGAAGGTGGTCTGGCCGGAGCGTAAAGAGGCTATGCAGGCCACATTGGTGGTGGTAGTGATGGTACTGTTTGTTTCGCTGTTCCTCTGGCTGGTTGATTCAGGTCTTAGCTGGCTTGTGCAGAAGGTGATCTGATGGCAAAGCGCTGGTATGTAGTTCAGGTCTATTCGGGCTTTGAAGATAAAGTTGAGCAGATGATTCGTGAAAATGCTGAACGTGCCGGTATGGCCGACAGCTTCGGCGAAATCATGGTGCCTCGTGAAGAGGTGGTTGAGCTGAAAGAGGGGCAGAAGGTCAGTAGTCAGCGCAAGTTTTTCCCGGGTTATATTCTGGTTGAAATGGAGATGAATGATGAGACCTGGCATATCGTGAAAAGTACGCGCCAGGTCAGCGGGTTCCTCGGTTCCGGTGGCAAGCCCCGGCCGATGCCGCAGCATGAAGTGGATGCGCTGGTTCATCAGATTGAAGAGGGTATTGAGCATCCTAAGCCTAAGGTGATGTTTGATGTCGGTGATGCAGTTCGGGTGATGGATGGTCCGTTTGCATCATTCAATGGCGTTGTTGAAGAGGTGATGGAGGATAAGGCCAAGCTGAAGGTCAGTGTTAGTATCTTTGGTCGGCCAACACCGGTTGAACTGGATTATATTCAGGTCGAGAAGAGCTAGTTTGATTAATGCGCAAAGGCTTCCATGCCTTTCGCTTTGACGCTGACGGAAAATGCGATTTCCCGTCAGTTCACTAAAGCCACCCGTTCATGGGTGGAAGGGCGGTTCAAGGAGGCGACCTATCCCCACAGGAAGTGGGGCGGTTAAGCGTAGCGAGGCCGTAAACGTAGCAGGATTGTGTTCTTGCGAAGTGTTTTAAGGCAAAGGGCAGGAACCCGGAGCCGTATGTAACAAATACCTTCACAGGATGTGAGGGGTCACCACGTTTTAGTGGGAGCGAGTCGGAAGGCTCACGAGTACAGGTGAAAGGCAGGATGCCTGAAGCCCATGGAGATAAAAAATGGCAAAGAAAATAGAAAAACTTGTCAAGCTGCAGGTGGCGGCTGGCAATGCAAACCCGGCTCCGCCGGTAGGTCCGGCTCTGGGTCAGGCTGGTCTGAATATCATGGAGTTCTGCAAGGCGTTTAATGCGCGTACGCAGGAGATGGAAAAGGGTATGCCGCTGCCGGTGGTGATTACCGTCTATCAGGATAAGTCATTCGATTTCGTAATCAAGACGCCGCCTGCATCCGTCCTGTTGAAAAAAGCCGCAAAAATCCAGAAGGGAAGTGCTGAGCCGAACAAAAAGAAGGTCGGTACCGTAACCCGTGCCCAGCTGGCTGAGATCGCTGAAGCGAAAATGGTGGATCTGAACTGCTATGACACAGAGGCAGGCGTAAGAATTATTGAAGGCACAGCCCGTTCCATGGGCCTGAACGTCGAAGGTTAAGGAGGAGTATCATGGCAAAGCTTTCCAAACGTATGAAGGCTGCACGTGAGGCTCTGCCTGCTGATGCAGTTAATCTCACAACAGCAGTAGAGGCCGTTCTGGCTCAGCCGGCTGCAAAGTTTGATGAGTCAGTTGATGTTGCAATTAAGCTGGGTGTTGATCCGCGCCATGCTGATCAGATGGTTCGTGGTTCGATTGCCCTGCCGAACGGCACGGGGAAAACAGTGCGCGTTGCTGTGTTTGCAAAGGGTCCGAAGGCTGAAGAGGCTGAAAAGGCCGGTGCTGATGTTGTTGGTGCTGAAGATCTGGTGGAAAAAGTGAAGGGCGGCTTCATGGAATTTGACCGTGTTGTGGCAACGCCGGACATGATGGCGCAGGTGGGTCAACTGGGTCGTGTGCTTGGTCCTCGTGGTCTGATGCCAAATCCGAAGCTTGGCACGGTAACGATGGATGTCACCAAGGCTGTGAGTGCGATCAAGTCGGGCCAGATTGAAGTGCGCGTCGACAAGGCTGGCGTGATTCATGCGCCTGTTGGGCGTCGTTCATTTGATGCGGCCAAGCTGGTCGAGAATATTGACTACCTGGTAGCTGAACTGAACCGTATGAAACCTGCTTCCGCGAAAGGACGTTACATGCAGAGCGCTACTGTTTCATCGACAATGGGTGCGGGTGTTCGCGTGGATGTAACAACGCTGTAATCTAGATACGCAATTGGCAGCTGTGCCAATTGCGTGGGTCGTCGGAAGAAAAACGCGGTTTTCTCCCGACGTTCGAATCCGCCGGATTCATCCGCCATCCATGGCGGGAGATGCGGTATCCACCCAGGATGGGTGGCTTTAGTGAGCACTCCGAAACCGTGTTTTGGAATGCGTGCGAGGCGAAGGGAAGGAGCCCGGAGCCGTATGTAAAAAACAGAATAGCTGTTCTGATCCCGTAAGGGGGATGGGTGGCTAAAACAACGATCCGTCCAAGACTGCGGGTGCCGATGGTCAGCAATGACCGCAGGCTTAATAGGACAACATCCTGCATAGATGGAGTGCGAGCTCACTTGCGCGGATCGAATAAGCAAGGGGGTAGAAGTGAAACGAGAAGACAAACAACGTGTTGTTGACGACCTTCACGCTGCCTGGTCTGAGTCAACTGCGGGTGTGGTAACCCACTACCGTGGATTGACAGTTTCCCAGATGGGAGATCTTCGTCGTCGCCTGCATCAGGCCGGTGTCTCTTTACAGGTTGTAAAGAACACATTGGCTCGTCGTGCAGCTGAAGGCACAGACTTTAAGGCGGCTGAAGAGCTGTTTACCGGACCTGTTGCAATCGCCTACGGCAAAGACCCGGTGGGTATGGCCAAAGCGATTTCGGACTTTGCCAAAGAGAACAAGGCCCTGGAAATCAGGGGCGGCGTGCTTGATGGTAAATCGATTGATGCAGCGGGAATCAAAGCACTGGCAAGCCTGCCGTCGCGCGAGGTATTGTTGGCCAAGATGTTGGGCAGCATGCAGTCGCCGATCAGCGGTTTTGTTCGTACTTTGAACGAAATTCCAGCTTCATTCGTGCGTGTGCTGGCGGCAGTACGCGATCAGAAAGAGGCAGCGTAAACGATTCGTTCACGAAACCAATTATTCAAAAAAGCAAAATAAGCAAGGAGCTATTAAAATGGCAATCTCAAAAGATGATTTGATTGAAGCAATTGAAAGCATGTCTGTTCTGGAACTTTCCGAACTGGTCACTGCTCTGGAAGATAAATTCGGCGTATCTGCTGCTGCACCTGTAGCGGTAGCCGCTGTCGGCGCTGCTGCTGGCGGTGAAGCTGCAGCTGAAGAGAAGAGTGACTTTGACGTTATTCTGGCCTCTGCAGGCGACAAGAAGATTCAGGTGATCAAGGCTGTACGCGAAGCGACCGGTCTGGGCCTGAAAGAAGCCAAGGAGCTGGTAGACAGTGCGCCTAAGGCAGTGAAGGAAGGTGTTCCATCTGCTGAAGCTGAAGAGCTGAAAGCTAAGCTGGAAGAAGCTGGCGCAACTGTAGAGCTGAAGTAAACCAGCAATTGCATACGTCACTTTATGAGTGAATCAAAGGTCAACCCCGGTAGTTCCGACTACCGGGGATTGGCCTTTTCTGCGCTTAGGAAAGCCGATTGCATAGGTGGTTTTCTTAAGGGGAAACAAAGAAGTAAACAACTTCGAACAGGTAATTTTGACCGAGGTAATTATGGGCAAACAAGCTGCAGCTAAACGTATCCGCAAGAATTTTGGAAGCATTGATTCGGTAATCGGAATGCCAAATATGCTTCACCTACAGGTTGATTCATATCGGGAATTTGTAGGTGTGGGTCATGGCTCGACCGAGATTAACAGCGGACGCCTTGCATCCGTTTTTAAGAACGTTTTTCCGGTCAAGGATTACGGAGGGAATGCCGAACTCCATTTCGAGGGGCTGGATTATAATCCTCCCCGTTATGACCTTGATGAGTGCCGCCGCCGTGACCTGACCTATGCACTGCCTGTAAAGGTCAAATTACGTTTGAAGATCTTTGACAGCGACGGTGAAAAGGGTTCAAAACGCAAGGTTAAAGAGATTCGTGACCAGTCTGTATATATGGGCGAAATCCCGCTGATGACAGACTATGGCTCATTCATTATCAATGGTACTGAACGCGCAATTGTTTCGCAGATGCATCGTTCACCTGGCGTTTTCTTTGATCATGACCGTGGTAAAACCCATGCATCGGGCAAATTCCTGTTCAAGGCGCGGGTGATTCCTTACCGTGGCTCCTGGCTCGATTTTGAATTTGATGCCAAGGATAAGGTCCACTTCCGTATCGACCTGCGTCGTAAAATGCCGGCCGGCATTTTGCTCAAGGCGCTGGGGCTTTCACAGCAGGAGATTCTGGATCGCTATTATGCGCGCCGCACCTACCGTATCCATAAAGATGGCTTTCAGGTCAAGTTTGATGCTGAACAGTTCCTCGGCAGCCGTGCTGCCACGGATATCAAGGTGGGTGGCAAGAAGATCGTTGCTGAAGGTAAGAAGATTACCAAGCTTGCCATCAAGAAACTGACAGAGGCCAATGTTGAGTGGCTGGATGTTCCGACTGAGAGTCTGGTTGGTGAAGTCATTGCCGAACCAATTATGATCGAAGGTGGGGAAATCCTTCTGGATCATAACCAGGAGCTGACTGAAGAGGGTATCTCCGCACTTCAGGCCGCGGGCATCAAAGAGTTCGACTGCCTGTTTATTGATAGTTTCCACCGCGGCCCCTGGCTGGCGGATACGCTGCGTCTGGACATGGTTCAGTCCAAGGAAGAGGCGCAGGTAGAGATCTACCGCATGATGCGCCCTGGTGAGCCGCCGACTGTTGAGACTGCAAAATCACTGTTTGAGTCCATGTTCTTTGATGCCTCCCGTTACGACCTCTCCAGTGTGGGACGGATGAAGCTGAACAGCCGCCTGAATATCTCAAATGATGATGTTCCGCTGGATCAGGGCACATTGCGAATTGAGGATATTCTGCTGACACTGGATACCCTGCTGCAACTGCGTGACGGCATCGGTGAAGTAGATGATATTGACCATCTGGGTAACCGGCGTTTGCGTTCTGTGGGCGAATTGCTGGAGAACCAGATTCGTATTGGCCTGATCCGCATGGAGCGTGCAATTCGTGAGCGTCTGAGTTCCGGCGACCTGACCGAAATGATGCCATCCGATCTGGTTAATGCGAAACCGCTAATTGCTTCTGTAAAAGAATTTTTTGGCTCTTCGCAGCTATCCCAGTTTATGGATCAGACAAACCCGCTGTCAGAGATTACGCACAAGCGTCGCCTCTCTGCCCTGGGTCCTGGTGGCCTGTCACGTGAACGTGCCGGTTTTGAGGTGCGAGATGTGCATCCGACCCACTATGGTCGCCTCTGTCCGATTGAGACCCCTGAAGGTCCGAACATCGGTCTGATTAATTCGCTCTCCTGTTTTGCCAAGGTAAACGATTTCGGCTTTATCGAAACACCGTATCGCAAGGTGGTGGACGGCAAGCTGACCCGGGAGGTGGAGTATCTTTCCGCCATTGATGAGGCCGGTCATGTGATCGCACAGGCCAATGCCAAGGTGGATGAAGAGGGCAATTTTATCGCTGATACGATTCAGTGCCGTCAGGATGGTGACTTTATCATGGCTGCTCCGGTGGATATTGATTACATGGATATCTCCCCGTCACAGCTTGTTTCGGTATCAGCAGGCCTGATTCCATTCCTGGAGCATGATGATGCAAACCGTGCGTTGATGGGTTCCAACATGCAGCGCCAGGCGGTTCCCCTGCTTCGTTCGGAGAAGCCGCTTGTGGGCACTGGTATGGAATCGGAAGTGGCTCGTGACTCCGGTGTAGCCGTTGTCGCCCGTCGAGGTGGTGAGGTTGAGAGCGTTGACGGCAGCCGTATCGTTGTGCGCGTCAATGATGATGAGCAGGCAGCCGGTGAACCGGGAGTCGATATCTATCGCCTGTTCAAGTATCGCCGCTCCAACCAGAATACATGTTTTAACCAGCGTCCGATTGTCAAGGCGGGTGACCTGGTACAGAAGGGCGACATTATTGCCGATGGCCCTTCAACCGATCTGGGGGAACTGGCACTTGGACGTAACGTGCTGGTAGCACTGATGCCATGGCGCGGTTACAACTTTGAGGATGCGATTGTGATCTCCGAGAAGCTTGTAAAGGACGATGTTTACACCTCAATTCATATTGAAGAGTTTGAGTGTGTTGCACGTCAGACCAAGCTTGGCGATGAGGAGATTACCCGTGACATTCCGAATGTGGGCGAAGAGGCGCTGCGTCATCTGGATGAATCGGGCATCGCCTATATCGGTGCGGAAGTAAAGGCCGGCGATATCCTTGCCGGCAAGATTACACCCAAGGGTGAGACCCAGCTGTCGCCGGAAGAGAAGCTGTTGCGCGCTATCTTCGGTGAGAAGGCATCGGATGTTCGTGACTCATCACTACGTGTCAAGCCGGGCGATGAAGGTGTTGTGGTTGACGTTCAGGTCTTTACACGTCGTGGTGACGAGAAGGATGACCGCGCCAAGTCCATCGAGGAGATGGAAGTCGAACAGCTCTATGCAGACAAGGAGGATGAACGCCGCATCCTGGAAGCTAACGTGATGGCCCGTTTGAAGAGTCTGATGGTTGGCCAGAAGGCGGTGGCTGTTAAAGGACTGAAGAAGGGCGTCGAGGTTACAGCCGAGCATCTGGATGCACTCTCTCTGCGTGATCTGTCTGCCGCTTCCGTAGCAGATGACAGCATCAATGAGCGCATTGCGGAAATTCTTGAAAGTATGGACAGGGAGCGGGCAAGGCTTGAATCCCGCTTTGAAGAGAAGGTTGGCAAGGTGCGTGAAGGCTCGGAACTGAGGCCTGGCATGATCAAGGTGGTGAAGGTCTTTGTTGCGGTGAAGCGCAAGCTGCAACCGGGCGACAAGATGGCGGGCCGCCATGGTAACAAGGGTGTAATTTCGGTCATCGTACCGGAAGAGGATATGCCGTTTACCGAAGACGGTACACCTGTTGATATCTGCCTGAACCCGCTGGGTGTTCCGTCACGTATGAATATCGGACAGATCTTTGAAATTCATATGGGCTGGGCAGCCAGTGAACTTGGCCGACGCCTGGACGAGATGGTTCGTGCCAAGAGCGATCAGAAAGAGATCACAAACTTCCTGCTTGATATCTACAGAGAAGATGAAGCCGCCTGCAAGGCAATCAAGGCAATGAACAAGGCAAGTCTTGATGAGCTGGTTGATAATCTGAAAGGCGGGATTCCCATTGCGACACCGGTTTTTGATGGTGCCAAGGAGGATCATATCAAGCGTATGCTTGATCTGGCAGGTGTTTCGACAACAGGCCAGACAACGCTGTTTGATGGCCGCACCGGTGAGGCATTTGATCGTCCTGTCACGATTGGGATGATGTATATCCTGAAGCTGCATCATCTGGTGGATGAGAAGATCCATGCCCGTTCGACCGGTCCTTACTCACTGGTCACGCAGCAGCCGCTGGGTGGCAAGGCACAGTTTGGCGGTCAGCGCTTTGGTGAGATGGAAGTGTGGGCGCTGGAAGCGTATGGCGCTGCCTATACACTGCAGGAGATGCTCACGGTCAAGTCGGATGATGTTCAGGGACGTACCAAGATGTATGAATCCATTGTACGTGGTGATATGTCGTTTGAAGCCGGTATCCCCGAGTCATTCAATGTCATGACGAAGGAACTTAATGCGCTGGGTATTGACCTGGAGATGGTCAAAAAACCAGTTGAAGGCGAAGGAGAATAAGGCATGCAAGAACTTCTAAAGATGTTCCAGAAGCCAAGCAACATTCAAGACTTTGACGGTCTTCGGGTTGGCCTGGCAAGTCCTGAAAAAATTCGTTCGTGGTCTTTCGGTGAGGTTAAAAAGCCGGAAACGATCAACTACCGTACCTTCAAGCCGGAGCGTGACGGCCTGTTCTGTGCCAAGATTTTTGGCCCGATCAAGGATTACGAGTGCCTTTGCGGTAAATACAAACGCCTGAAACATCGTGGTGTTGTCTGCGAAAAATGTAGCGTTGAAGTGATCCAGTCCAAGGTGCGGCGCGAGCGCATGGGTCATATCGACCTAGCAGCTCCTGTGGCCCATATCTGGTTCATGAAAAGCCTGCCTTCACGCATCGGTCTGCTGCTGGATAAAACCCTGAAGGAGCTTGAGCGCGTACTCTATTTTGAGTCTTATGTTGTGCTTGATCCGGGGCTAACCAGCCTTGATCAGTATCAGATCATGACTGAAGAGGAGTATATCGAAGCCTTTGAGGAGTATGGTGAAGAGTTCCGTGCTGCGATGGGCGCAGAGGCGCTGCGTGAAATGCTTGCCAGCATCGACCTGGAAGAGGAGCGCCAGAGCATTCGTGCACAGATTGCGGCAACCAAGGCTGTGACCAAGCTGACCAAGCTGACCAAGCGTCTGCAGACGATTGAGGCGATGATCGATTCGGGCAACCGCCCTGAGTGGATGGTGCTGGAAGTGATTCCGGTACTGCCGCCTGAGATTCGTCCGCTGGTTCCGCTTGATGGCGGCCGTTTTGCCACCTCTGATCTGAATGATCTTTACCGTCGCGTTATTAATCGCAACAACCGTTTGCGCCGCCTGCTGGAACTCAATGCTCCCGAAATCATTACCCGTAATGAGAAGCGTATGTTGCAGGAATCGGTGGATGCACTGTTTGACAACGAACGCCGCTCCAAGCCGATTACCGGTAACAGCCGCCGTCCCCTGAAATCGCTCTCTGATGTGATCAAGGGCAAGCAGGGTCGTTTCCGTCAGAACCTTCTGGGCAAACGTGTGGACTACTCCGGCCGTTCCGTGATTGTGGTCGGGCCGGAGCTGAAACTGCACCAGTGCGGTCTTCCGAAGAAGATGGCACTGGAGCTATTCAAGCCGTTCATCTATCACAAGCTTGAACTGCGTGGCCTGGCAACCACCATCAAGGCTGCCAAGAAGCTGGTGGAACAGGGTATTCCGGAAGTCTGGGATATTCTTGCTGAGGTAATTCACGAGCATCCGGTGATGCTCAACCGTGCACCGACACTGCATCGCCTTGGTATTCAGGCCTTTGAGCCGGTCCTGATTGAAGGTAAGGCCATTCAGTTGCATCCGCTCGTCTGTACGGCGTTTAATGCCGACTTCGATGGTGACCAGATGGCTGTGCATGTGCCGCTCTCCATTGAAGCGCAGACTGAAGTGCGCGCATTGATGATGTCGACCAACAACATCCTGTCACCTGCAACCGGTAAGCCGGTCATCGTACCGACACAGGATATGGTATTGGGTATCTACTACCTGACCCGTGAAAAACCGTTTGAGCCGGGTGAAGGCATGGTGTTCGCTTCGGCAGAAGAGGTGATTCGTGCCTATGATGCCGGCGTTGTCCGTATTCATACACGTATCCAGTGCCGTATTCGCGGTGTTCGTGAGAAGACCACTGTAGGTCGCGCGATTCTTTCCACCATACTTCCGGAAGCATTGCCATTCTCAAGTATCAATAAGGTGCTGGGCAAGAAGGAGGTGGGTACCCTGATTGAGCAATGCTACCGTGTTGCCGGTAACAAGGCGACCGTTCTTCTGGCTGACCGTATCAAGTTGCTGGGATATACCTATGCAACACGTTCAGGTGCATCATTCGGTTTGGACGATGTGATTGTTCCGGATAGCAAGTATGATCTTGTTGCCGCGACGGAAAAAGAGGTCCAGGAAGTTCAGCAGCAGTACCGTGATGGCCTGATTACTGCCGGTGAACGCTACAATAAAGTGATCGACCTGTGGACACATACGACCGACAAGGTTGCCCGTGCGATGATGGATAACCTTTCCACCGAGGTGGTAACTTCTGCAGACGGTAAACAGACTGAGACCACTGCGACATTCAACTCGGTTTACATGATGGCAGACTCCGGAGCGCGTGGTTCAGCCCAGCAGATTCGTCAGCTGGCCGGTATGCGTGGCCTGATGGCCAAGCCGGATGGTTCGATTATTGAGAACCCGATTACCTCGAACTTCCGTGAAGGCTTGTCGGTGTTGCAGTACTTTATCTCGACCCACGGTGCACGTAAGGGGCTGGCGGATACCGCACTGAAGACAGCGAACTCAGGCTATCTGACCCGTCGTCTGGTGGATGTGGCGCAGGATGCGGTGATTCGCGAACAGGATTGCGGCACTTCCGAAGGCATTACCATTTCGCCGCTGGTTGAGGGTGGTGAGGTGATTGAACCACTGTCCGAGCGTGTGCTTGGGCGGGTCCTTCTGGAAGCTGCACTTGATCCGATCTCCGGTGAGGAAATCGCACCGGCCGGCGCCATGATCAATGAAGATCTGGTTGAGAAAATTGATGAGGCCGGTATTGAACAGCTGAAGATCCGCTCGGTTCTGACCTGTGAATCGGAAGATGGCGTCTGTGCGGCGTGCTATGGCCGGGATCTTGGCCATGGTTCACCGGTGAGTATCGGTGAGACTGTTGGTGTGATTGCTGCACAGTCCATTGGCGAACCGGGAACCCAGCTGACCATGCGTACCTTCCACGTTGGTGGTACGGCATCCCGTTCGGCAGAACAGGCTCATATTGAGTCCAGATTCAATGGTGTGGCAACGCTGGAACATGAAGTGGTTGTTCGTGACAGCGAAGGCATGGACATCATTATTAACCGCCATACTGAAGTTGTGATTACCGATACAAATGGCAAGGAGATGGAGCGCCATCGTATCCCGTATGGTGCGCGTCTGCGTGTTCAGAGCGGTGACAAGGTCAAGACCGGCCAGATGCTGGCTGAGTGGGATCCATACACCATGCCGCTGATCGCAGAGGTGGATGGCAAGGTGCGTTATGTTGACCTTGAAGAAGGCAAGACCATACGTGAACAGACCGATGAGGTGACCGGCCTCTCCAACCGTGTTGTGATCCAGATATCCGAAACACGTAAGGAAGCACTGCGTCCGCAGATGCAACTGGTGGATCCAAAAGATCCGGAAGCTGATCCGATTGTGATTCCGCGCACCAATGTTCCGGCACGCTACTTCCTGTCGCCGGGTGCGATCCTGAACAAGGAAGATGGCGAAGAGGTGAAGGCGGGTGATGTGCTTGCACGTCTGCCACGCGAAACATCCAAGACCAAGGATATTACCGGTGGCTTGCCGCGTGTGGTGGAACTGTTTGAGGCACGTAAACCAAAGAGCCTCGCATTCATTGCCGCCAAGGATGGCGTAATCTCTTTTGGTAAGGATATTCGTGGCAAGCGCCGCATTTATGTTGAGCCTGACGATGGGTCTGATCCAATCGAGTACCAGATTCCGAAGGGAAGCCACCTGACCGTTCAGGAGGGCGACCGCGTGCGTCGTGGTGAGCGTCTGATGGAAGGCTCTCCGGCACCACAGGACATCCTGAAGGTGCTGGGTGTGGAAGCACTGGCCAACTACCTGACTGATGAAGTGCAGGAGGTTTACCGGCTGCAGGGCGTGAAGATCAATGACAAGCACATTGAAGTGATTGTGCGCCAGATGATGCGCAAGGTTCAGATCATTGAGCCGGGCTCATCGAGATTTGTTGCTGGCGAACAGGTTGCCCGCAAGGCCGTGCTTGCTGAAAATCGGAAGCTTACTGCCGAAGGGAAAGTTCCTGCGACATTCGAGCCGATTCTGCTGGGCATCACCAAGTCCTCCCTGAATACCGAGTCGTTCATTTCTGCGGCTTCGTTCCAGGAGACCACGCGTGTGATTACCGAGGCCGCACTGGCTGGCAAGGTGGACTGGCTCACCGGCCTGAAAGAGAACGTCATTCTCGGCCGTCTTCTGCCGGCAGGTACGGGCCTTGCGGCACGCATGGCGCCAAAGCCTGGAGGTGAGGAAGAGCTGGAAGTGGTTGAGACTGAATCTGATGCAATACTGGAAGCTGAAATTGCCCGGGAACTTTCCGAGGTTGTTGCTGATGACAGTGGTGCTGATGAGGCTGACATGGACTCGGAGGATGCTGCCGCGTAATTTCCGCGCAGCGGAGATAAACAAAAAAGAGGCTCCCGCGGGGGCCTCTTTTTTTGTTGGGGCTAGCGACAGGCAAGGGATGTGAAATGGATATAGAAAGAGCCGGGAAAGTGCAGCATCTCTTTTCAGGATGCCACAACCATGCAGGTTGTCACGACAGAGAAGGATTTTCTGCTATGATGCAGAAGAGTGGTTCATGGAGGCAATCATGCGCGCACCCTATCTCACTGTTTTAGTGTTAATCTCCGGCTACCTGCCTGCATGCCAGCAGCAGGAAGCGGTTCAGGCGCCTGTGGATATTCAGGATGCGGCAGTGAAACAGGTGGAGCCGATTGCGGCAGTTACAGACGCAGAAGTGGTGTCGCCTGTAGAGAGCAAGGGAGAAAAGGGTGTTATAAACAGAGCTGCGAAACCGGTTGCGAAAGAGGAAGTATTATCAATTGCTCCACTGCAGCCTCCTGTGGAGAAGGGAGAGGTTGATGCGGCTGTAGCGCCTGTCGAGGCAGCCGATAAAGGGAGCGAGGCCAAAGCGGATGAAAGTGTTGAAGGGAAGCAGGGCATGCCAGAGCCGGTGGTGTCTGAACAGTCATCCAGTGATGCTGTCAGGGGGGCAAAGCTTGCCAAAGGCAAATGTGGCGCCTGCCACTATTTTGACAAGGAGCGTAAAAAGGTCGGTCCAACCCTGATGGGCATCTATAATCGCGCGCCGACAATTGACCGTGTGCCGTATGGCAAATGGGACAGCACCGCACTGGATGCCTGGTTAACGAACCCCAAGGCAGTGAAACCGAAAACCAGAATGGGTTTCAAAGGCATTCCGGAGAAAGCGAAACGGGATGATATTATCGCCTATCTGAAAACACTCTGAATACAATGGACGCATTTCTGAATGTCTTCAGGCAGGTATCCGGAACACAGAACCATGCTTTGGTTCTTCCCGTTGCACGAATGCTCTGAAGTTTACAGAGAGCCCGATCCGATGAAGCACGGATCAACCATGATTGCATTTGTCATAGACCCGAATGGCGCTATGCAATCGAATTGATTAAAGCTCAGTAATGGGGTGGCGGAATCTCCTCCTCCGGACGGGCGATCTGCGAGGGTGATATAGTTTTCAGGTGTTCGCGGATACGTCTGATTTCAGCTTCCAGCCTGTCAATCTGTGTCTGCTGTCGTGTCACCACGGCATTCAGTTCCTGAATAATATGATCCTGGTAGGAGGTTCTGGTCTCCAGCTCAATAATTCGATCTTCCATGGTACAACTCTAACGCAGTAACTGTGTGCTGCCTATTCCACACATGGATGGCGGTAGGCGAATATCATGATGTTGTAAGTGGAACAGGTGAAGTGCCGCAGAGGAAAATGATCAAATCCACTGCAGTGGTTCTTCATGCAGGGCGGATGCCTGCTCCTTGAGTGAAAGTATGTGATCCTCCCAGTAGCTCCGGGTATTGAACCATGGAAAAGCATATTTGAAGGCCGGATCCTCCCAGCGGCGTGCCAGCCATGCGGCATAGTGCATCATACGCAGGGTGCGAAGCCCTTCAATCATCACCAGTTGACGAAGGTCAAAATCAAAAAAACGGGTGTAGCCTTCAAGAAACTCTGCCAGCGCCGCTTCACGATGGCTGCGGCTGCCGGTAAGAAACATCCATATATCCTGCACGGCAGGCCCCATCCGGGCATCATCGAAATCGACAATATGCGGTCCTGAATCGGTCCATAAAATATTACCGGGATGACAATCGCCATGCAGGCGGATGTGTGATGTGGTTTTTACCGTCTCAAAAAGAGACTCAATATGGTCGAGCAGGTTCTCTGCCACTGTTTCGTAAGCCTGTTCCAGTTCCGGTGGAATAAAACCCTCATCCAGAAGATAGCTGTACGAATCATCCCCAAAGTGCCCAATATCGAGCGTAGGACGATGCTCAAACGGGAGTATGGCGCCCAGCGCATGAATGCGTCCCATAAAGCGCCCGAGCTGTTTAAGCTGGGCCATGTTCTCCAGATCGGGGGCCCGTCCTCCCCTAAGAGGGTAGAGGGAAAAGCGGTAATCGTTAAAGGTGAAAAGCGTTTTATCATCAAACAGCAGTGGTGGCACCACAGGAATTTCAAGGGCATTCAATTCAAGGGTGAACTGGTGCTCCTCCATGATGGCTTCATCCTTCCAGCGGTTAGGGCGGTAGAATTTTGCAACAATGGGCCTTGAGCCGACGATGCCAACCTGATAGACACGGTTTTCATAACTGTTCAAGGCGAGTTGGCTGCCGTCACATTCAAGACCAACGCTCTCTATAGCCTGAAGTACCTGCTCCGGCCCTAAATGATAAAAGGAGTCAGACAGTTCAGGCATCAGGATGTTCGGCCTTCATTCGGCTAAGGGCGAGCAGATATTCGACATTCCCCTTGGGACCATGAATGGGTGACTCGGTGATACCGATCACTTCCGCACCGGTAAGCTCGGGGATGAACTCCAGGATTTTATCGATCGCGGACTGACGGACTTCATCATTCTTGACGACACCCTTGACCAGATGTTTCGGGCCAACTTCAAACTGCGGTTTGATTAGTGCAACACACCAGCCGCCCTCTTTCAGAAAGGGCCACGCATAGGGCAGCACCTTGGTCAGGGAGATAAATGAGGTGTCGATGACAATGGCATCAACGGGTTCGGGGATATGCTCTTTTGTTAGCAACCGGACATGAGTTTTCTCCAGATTAATTACACGTGGTTCATTTTGCAGCTTGTAGTGCAGTTGCCCGTGACCAACATCCACTGCATAAACCTTTCCAGCGCCATGTTGCAGCAACACATCGGTAAAACCACCCGTTGAAGCACCAACATCAAGGCAAACTGCGCCCTTTGGGTCAATAGGGAAATACGCAAGCGCCTTTTCAAGCTTCAGGCCGCCACGGGAGACATATTTCAGGGTCTCACGCACCTCGATTTCCACATCGCTGCGGAACCTGGTGCCTGCCTTGTCAGATTTCTGGCCATTCACATAGACCAGACCCGCCATGATAAGGCGCTGCGCCTGCGAACCACTTTCAGCCAGCCCCCGTTCGGTTAGCAGGTGATCAAGACGCCTCTTTTTGGCTGCTGCGTGTGTGGCGGACAGATTGGTCTGGCAGGCGGATGACGGTCGGTTTTTCAAGTGAGAGTTCCTTATTGCCGCTTTCAGTTTTCGGCTGCGTGTTTTCGTAGAGGGGCGTGTTTCAGCCAAAACTTTGGCTGCACCCTGCTTATAAAGCTGGTCATCTGTTCAGGAAGTGGGCCGGGTATACGAAATGATTCCGCAGCACCCTGACGGTTTCCGCAGAAGATAGGCTGTAACGTGTAACGGCTGCACTTTTGTTGGACGAGGCGAAAATATCCATGCCGCCACGGGTTGCAGCCAGAGCGATATCACTGCAACTCAAAAGAGACAGAAAAATGATTAAGAGGCGCATAGTGTCAATGTAGATACGCCTGTTGAAGCTGTCAAAGTCCGGAGAGCTCCTTTAGCCGCCTGGCGATGCACTCTGTATCAAGTGCCAGGTCGTGGAGAATCTGTTGCTGGGTACCATGTTCGGGGAACAGGTCCGGCATGCCGATGTGTGCAAATGGCCCATGCCAGCCGGATGAGAGCGCCAGTGCGGCAATGGCCTCACCAATACCGCCCTGTATGGAGCCCTCTTCAACAATGGCAAGCGGCTTGCCCGGTTTCAGGTGAGCCTTGATGGTTTCACTGTCCAATGGTTTGATAAAGCGAAGATTGAGAACGGTATAATTTAAGCCGTTTTCAGATGCGAGCTGCTCTGCCGCACTTAGTGCATCATGCGTGCGTGTACCAACACT
Source organism: uncultured Zetaproteobacteria bacterium (assembly GCA_964559845.1). Classification (GTDB taxonomy): domain Bacteria; phylum Pseudomonadota; class Zetaproteobacteria; order Mariprofundales; family Mariprofundaceae; genus WSZY01. Next base: position 16,331 of record CAZLJF010000016.1, read on the forward strand.
AATGAGCAGACCATCGTTGCCTTTGCGCAACACTTCTGCCTTGCCAACAGGCAGGGGCGCTGGCTTGTCAAGTTCCATGCCTACACCATTGCCGCGTGGATAGCGGATGGCCACAGGGCCATCCAGCGTGAATGCCGTGGCCAGCATGTTTCTTAGTTCCTGCTCATCCTTCGGCGCCATGATGGTGATATTCGGCAGGCAACGCAGGAAGGCGATGTCAAACATGCCGGTGTGCGTGGCGCCATCCGCACCAACGATGCCCGCCCGATCCAGACAGAAGAGAACCGGCAGATTCTGGATGCAGATGTCATGGATAATCTGATCATAGGCGCGTTGCATGAAGGTCGAATAAATGGCAACAACAGGCCTGAAGCCTTCGGTCGCAAGGCCGCCTGCAAAAGTGACCGCATGTTGTTCGGCAATGCCGACATCAAAACAGCGACCCGGATGGCGCCTGTTGAAAATTGAGATGCCTGTTCCGCCCGGCATGGCTGCTGTAATGGCGATAATGCGCTCATCGTGATCGGCCAGTTCGGCCAGCGTATCACCAAATACCTGGGTGTAGGTGGGCGTGGTAGCAGCGGATTTAATAGGCTTGCCATTTTCAATACTGTACGGGCCGAGACCATGCCAGGTTTCCGGATCATCTTCTGCAGGTGAGAAACCAAGTCCCTTTTTGGTTAGTACATGTAGTAGGATCGGGCCATCCAGAGCCTTGCAGTTTTCAAGTGTTGGCAATAGATGGTCAAAATCGTGACCATCAATCGGGCCGATGTAGCGAAAGCCCATCTCTTCAAACAGGGTGCCCGGCGTGATCATGCCTTTGACATGCTCTTCCACACGCTTGGCAGCTTCCAGGGCACCGGGCAGTTTCTCCAGCACCTTGCGCGTGGCATCTTTTACACCGGTATAGGTCTTGCCGGTAATCACACGCGCCAGGTAAGCGGACATGGCCCCTACATTGGGCGCGATCGACATCTCATTGTCATTGAGAATGACCAGCAAACGATTGTTGTGAGCGCCGGCATGATTGAGTGCTTCAAATGCCATGCCGCCTGTCAATGCGCCATCACCAATGACGGCAATGGCATGGTGATGCTCTTTTTTCAGATCACGTCCAACTGCGATACCATAGGCTGCCGAAATAGAGGTTGAGGCATGGCCTGCGCCAAAGGCATCATGTTCCGATTCGGAGCGTTTGGTAAAACCGCAGAGGCCACCATATTGGCGAATACCCGGCATACCATGAAGACGGCCGGTCAGAATTTTGTGCGGATAGGCCTGATGACCAACATCCCAGACGATTTTATCACGCGGGGAATCAAACAGGTAGTGCAGTGCGATGGAGAGCTCCACAACACCCAGCCCCGCTCCAAGATGACCGCCAATGGGAGCCAGTGTTTTGATCAGATACTGGCGCATCTCCCGGGCCAGCTGGGGCAGTTGCTCCCGGCTCAACGCCTTAAGGTCGGCCGTGCCGTGGATATGATACAGCAACTCGATGGGATTGTTCACTTGTTGCGACCAAAAATATAGTGAGCCAGTGAAGCCAGTTGCATGCCCTGTTCGCCCAGGGGTGAAGATGCTTCCAGTGCAATATCACGCATCTCTTCAGCCAGTTCGCGGGCCTTTTCCAGTCCAACCTGTGATACATAGGTCGCTTTGTTCTGCGCCTCATCCTTGCCGGCGCTCTTGCCCAGTTCATCTGTTGTGGCTGTAGCATCGAGAATATCATCGGCAATCTGGAAAAGCAGGCCGACAGCCTTCCCGTAGCGGGAGCATGCCGCGAGTTTCTCACTGTCTGCGCCAGCCAGCAGAGCGCCCGCTTCACAGCAGTAACGCAGCAGAGCACCTGTTTTGTGAAGATGAATGCGCTCCACTTCAAGTACGCTCTTCACGCCACCAGCTTCGGCTTCCATATCCAGCATTTGCCCGCCAACCATGCCCTGGGCGCCGGATGCGATAGCAAGGTGCTTGAGCAGCTCAATACGGGTGGCAGCGTCATGTTCCATGCCGGCAAGCAGTTCAAAACTGAGCGCCTGAAGCGCATCAGCCGCAAGAATGGCGGTTGCTTCATCAAACTTTTTATGAGCGGTCGCCATGCCCCGGCGAAGATCATCATTATCCATACATGGCAGGTCATCGTGCATCAGCGAATAGGTGTGCATACACTCAATGCTCATGGCGGCAGGCATTACGGAGGCGGGGTTGTTACCGCCACATGCCTTGTAACACTCCATGATGAGTGCCGGGCGAATCCGTTTGCCTCCAGCCAGTAGTGAATAACGCATTGCATCCCAGAGGCGTTCAGGCACGGTTCCGCGTTTCGTGGCAAGCAACTGCTCCAGTGCATGGTTTACATGCTTTGCATGCGACTCAAGAAATGGGATATCGGGCACGACTACTCGCTATTTTGATCGTTCAGGATTTGCAGGCGCTGCTCCGCATGGTCCAGCAGGGCTTCACAGCGGCGGGAGAGCTGCACACCGGATTCAAATGCAGCCACGCTCTCTTCCAGAGGCAGTTGACCGGATTCCAGCTTTTCCACCAGAGCGGTCAACTGTTTAAGGGCCTCTTCGAAAGAGAGGTTTTCAATGCTCTGTGATGTTGGCTCTGTTTTGCTCACGACCCGCTCCTGTAGAAAGAGATGGCTATTGTAGGCCGCCACAATTCATGGTCAATGGAGGATCACAGCGTTAGCCTTTCCGGTATGTCCGACAAGTTCTCAAATGTGACCGAATTCGAGGTGATTCACCATGACCGGCAGACCTATCCGGAGTCGCTTTCTGAGCAGGAGCGGTTTGTGGCTGAACTGCTTGAGGGCAAGCGGGGCAATACCCTGATACTGACGGAACATCCGCCGGTCTATACGCTGGGAACATCTGGCAGTGCTTCGGATGTGTTAGTCCGTAATATCGATGGTGAGCGCATTGACGTGTTTGAGTCAGGCCGGGGAGGCGAAGTGACCTATCATGGACCGGGGCAACTGGTCTGTTATGTTATCGTCGATATCAGCAGCGAGCAGGATCTGCACAGACATGTCTGGCGGCTGGAGGAGATGGTGATCCGCACCCTGTCCGATTTCGGTATTGAAGCCGGACGCAATGATCGTGGTATTGGTGTCTGGGTTGGTGATAAAAAGATTGCTGCAGTCGGTGTGCGCTGCCGAAAATGGGTCACCTATCATGGCATTGCACTGAACATCCATCCAAATATGAAACATTTTCAGGGCATCATCACCTGCGGCATGGAAGACAGGCCGGTGACATCCATGCATCGACTTGGAACGGATGCGTCACGTGTCGGCATCGAACGGCGTATTCGGGCCCATGCGGAAGCGCTGTTTGCAAAACTGGACGGAAGCGGTTGAAGCATTGGGCTGTCTCGTTAGAGATTCAGCATGGTATATCTTCAAAGATTTTCAGGTTTGACTCTCCTTAGCGCCCAATGGTTTCCAGCATGGCCTCGACTGTTTTAACTGCCTGTTTCAAAGCTTCTTCATCACGGCTGCTTAAGCAGATTTTGCCACACGGTTTGTTGCCGCATATTCTGGGATAGGAGCCGATCTCAACTGCTTGATGGTTATTCTGAATCGCTTCAAGATCGTTGGCAAATATACTTTCGGGTAGTTCCACATCAATTTCATGGCGGATAAACGGGTGCTTGTCATCGCCAAATTCGGGCAGGATGGCATCAAGTTGTGATTCAAAGATATAAGGAACACCTGCCAACACATAGACATTGTTGAGTTTTGCACCCGGAGCAATGGTTTTCGGACAACGAATCAGGTGCGCACCCTGCGGCACACGGCTCATACGACGGCGCCCATCATTCATGCCCTCTTTACCGTAGTGTTCTGTCATCATCTGTACAATATATTTATGTTCAATGAGTCCCACGCCAAAGGCTGCAGCCACGGCATCCATGGTAATGTCATCGTGAGTGGGGCCGATGCCACCGCTGGTGATGACGGCATCAAACTGTACCCGCAAGCGATTCAAAGTTGAGACAATGGCCTCCTGAATATCCGGAACGATCGCGATTTCACCCAGTCTGCAGCCTCGGTCAAACAGCTTTTGTGTGGCCAGATATGCATTGGCTTCCCGGGTGCGCCCGGAGAGGACTTCATTGCCAATAACAAGGATAGCGGCTGTCTGATGGTTACCCATAAAAGCGGAGCATAGCCGGAATGAGTGGATGCGTCCAAATTGGCAAAGGAGCCGGTTTTTCTTTGCATGTCCACAAATCAGCACGATAGCTGATTTGGATGCTCCTTAGGGCGGGGTAAAATCCTGAAGGCCATGGATGGCAAAAGGCGCCCGGTATCTGCCTGCCCTTCGGGTTTCATCGGTGACGCATGAAAATGGGCGCGACGTTGCTTCTTTATCCCATTTTTATACTTTTCCCGGCAGATGAACAGGGAATTTCTACCATATTCATGGAACTCTCTTTTACCGCGATAAAAGTCCGGGGCAGGAGACCCCGGACGTATCAATCAACCTCTACGGTTCCGCAAGGCTTCTACACGCTCTGCAATCGGTGGATGCGTCGCAAAGAGGCCGGAGAAGGCGCCATAAATCTTCATGGTTGCCAGTGCATCCTCCTCATGATGCTCATTCTGATGCTGTACGGCATGCTGCCGGGAAAGTGCATCCAGCTTCTGCAGCGCACTGATCATGTGGTCTGCACCGAGCGCATCAGCGGCATAGGCATCGGCACGGAACTCCCGCCTGCGTGAGAACCATGTAATTGGAATCATGGCGAGGATGGACAAGACAAACTGAAGGCCCATGTAGATGGCAAAGCCCATCCAGTAATTACGCTCCATAATCGGGCGTGCAATCATGCGCGCCACAAAATAGACGAAGGTGTTCATCAGGCCCTGCAACAGCGTGGTTGCCAGCATATCGCCATTGGCAATATGGCCTACTTCATGGGCCAGCACGGCTTTCAGTTCGTTGTCAGTCATGCTTGTAGCAAGACCGGAAGAGACGGCAATCATGGCATTGTTGCGTGTCGGGCCGGTGGCAAAGGCGTTGGGCGTATCATCCCAGTAGACCCAGACCTCCGGCATCTTGATGCCTTCGCGCCTGGCCAGTTGCTGTACGGTTTCATAGACCACTTTTTCCTTCGGTGTGGATGGCTGAATCACCTGCTGCATGCGCATGCCGCGTTTGGCCAGCCATTTGGACATAAAGAGCGAGATAAATGCGCCGCCAAAACCGAATACCAGCGCCCAGGCAAACTCGTGGGTGGCGATTGAACCGCGCATGTAGATGCCGAACTGCGGCAGTACAAAATTGATCAGGATGTTACCGCTGATAATCAGGGTAAACATGATCAGCAGGTTGGTAATGATCAGCAGGCCGATGCCTTTGAGTGAACGCATGAACGACTCCTTAGTTGTGTTTCAGTCTTTGTAGGGTATAAAGTTGATGAATTCAAGCACTGCCATGTTAAAAACCGATGAATTATTCGTTCATAGGATTGAAACTGATGCTATGCTTCCTTACAAAGAGAGTTATGAACGATATTACACACGAATCCGAAATTGTTGATGCAGATATAGCGGAAGAGAACAGCAACCAGCCATCACTGGTCAGGGCCAGCGAGATCTGGCCGCCGCATCTTCCGATCTTTCCTCTGTCGAACCGTCCTCTGTTCCCCGGCCTGATTGTACCGCTGATCTATGAAGGCGATGAGATGATGAAGGCCATCCGCAACCTGGCAGATATAGGGCAGCATCATATCGGCCTGATTCTGGTGCGTGATGAAGAGGCGACCTTTGAGCCCAAAAATCTCTATAGCGTTGGCGTTATCGCAAAGGTGATCAAGGCGGTTGAAATCGAGGAGCATGGCCTGCATCTGGTTGTTGAGTGCCTGGAGCGATTCAAGGTGCGGGAGTGGCTGGAAGGTGCAAAGGTGCTGCGGGCACAGGTTGAGTATCATATAGCCAGTGCCTACAAAGATAATGTTGAGATGCGCGCCTATACCGTGGCGATCATCAATATTATCAAAGAGCTGCTGAAACATAACCCGCTTTACGAAGAGGAGCTGCGTTTTTTTGCTTCCCGCTTCAACACTGATGAGCCGGCACGGCTGGCTGATTTTGCTGCCGGGCTGACAACGGCAGACCGGACAGAGTTGCAGGATGTGCTGGAGACCTATCCGATTTTTGATCGCATGAAGAAGGTGATCACGCTGCTTAATCGTGAACTGAATGTCAGCAAAGTGCAGCGGCGGATTCGTGAAAATATCAATGAGCGCGTATCCGAGCAGCAGCGCAAGTTTTTCCTGCATGAGCAGTTGCACGAGATCAAACGCGAACTGGGTCTGGATGCTGATCCGCGGGAGCAGGAAGTAGAAAAACTGAAAAAGCTGGCAAGCAAGCTGGTTTTCAGCGAAGAGGCCCGGAAGGTCTTTGATGAGGAGCTGGAAAAACTTGAGATGCTGGAGCCGTCCGCTCCGGAATATGGCGTAATACGCAACTATCTGGACTGGCTGGTGCATCTGCCATGGGGCCAGTTTGCCAAAGACCGCTTTAACCTGAAAATCGCATCCAGGGTATTAAATAAGCATCATGCAGGCCTTGATGACATCAAGGACAGAATGCTGGAGTTTATTGCGGTAGGCGCCCGCAAGAAGGAGGTGGGAGGTTCCATTATCCTGTTTGTCGGCCCGCCCGGCGTAGGCAAGACCTCACTGGGCAAGGCGATTGCCGAGGCGGTAAACCGGCCGTTTTTCCGCTTTTCTGTCGGCGGTATGCGCGATGAAGCCGAGATTAAAGGGCATCGTCGCACCTATATTGGTGCGATGCCCGGCAAGATTGTGCAGGCGCTGAAACAGGTGAAGGCGGCCAATCCGGTCATCATGATTGATGAGGTGGACAAGATCGGAAACGATTTCCGGGGAGACCCATCATCGGCACTGCTTGAGGTGCTGGATCCGGAACAGAACGGCGATTTTATGGATCACTATCTGGATGTCCGTTTTGACCTGTCGCGCGTGTTGTTCCTGCTGACCGCCAATCAGCTGGATACAGTACCGGCGCCGCTGCTGGATCGCGCGGAAATTATTCGCCTGCCCGGTTATATCGCCTCTGAAAAGATGGAGATTGCCAGAAAGCATCTGCTGCCAAGGCAGATGGAGGTACATGGCCTGACGCGTGATGATATCAGGATCAGCAAGAGCGCCATTGCAAAAATTGTTGAGGATTATGCCAGAGAGCCGGGTGTTCGCCGGGTGGAGCAACTGCTTAAAAAGATTCTGCGCAAGGCCGCCTACAAACTGGTGAATGGCGATCTGAAACCGCCGATCAGCATCGGTGCCCGGGATCTGATAGATTACATTGGCAATCCAAGGTTTACCAAAGAGCCGTTCCGCCAGGATATCGGCCTGGCAACAGGCCTTGCCTGGACGGCGATGGGCGGTACAACATTGACGCTTGAGGTGGCCATTGCGCATCAGGACAGGCGCGGCATGAAGGTAACCGGTCAGCTTGGCAAAGTGATGCAGGAGTCGGCAGAGCTTGCCTATTCATATATCTCATCCAACCTGTCCCGCTTTGGTGCGCCTGTGGATTTCTTCGACAAGGCATTCCTGCATCTGCATGTGCCTGAAGGAGCAGTGAAAAAGGATGGGCCTTCTGCCGGTATTACGATCGCGACAGCGCTGCTGTCATTGGCGCTGAACAAAACTCCGAAAGCCGTTGCCATGACCGGTGAAATGACCCTGACCGGTGATGTGCTTGCCATTGGCGGTGTACGCGAGAAATTGCTGGCTGCCAAGCGTCTGGGGGTACATGAAGTAGTTTTGCCAAAAGTAAACCGGCTAGATGTGGAGGAGCTTCCTGACTCTGTAGCGGAGGGGTTGACGATTCATTATGCCAGCCATTTTGAAGATGTGGCCAAACTGATGTTCGCTATTCGCCTTCGTCCCAAAAAGAGATAGTCTTCGCGTCCCTGCAAGCAAGAACTCTCATTTTTACAGAAAGGAAACAGGTTGAACTATTCATTAGAGATTTATGATGTGCGTGGGGGTTACCCTTTAAAAACGGGGAAAGCGATACCATTTTCCCGGGCAAGTAGAGCAAAAGAGTTTTTCGAGAAGTGCAGGCTCGCTTATGAAGTGGAGGCGGATGCCTGTGAATTTATGCTTGGGCTGAATTTTGATGGGTCTCTGGCAGAGTTGATCTGTATTTCGGAGAAGGGATTTACAGAAATAATCGGCGAAGCGCCTGAATCCAACTCGTTTTATAAACAGCAGCGCGGCCCACGGGCTGCCCTGACCATAGCCGAGCAGCGAAACCTGCGCACCATCTGCGGAAAGTTGAAACAGATTTTTCCTGATCGTGAGTTTAATGACGATACAATTGTTGAAGAGATGATTGGAGCTTCTGCTGTAAACAGCAACTTTTCACGCTGTTCAAACTGCAATTTACCGATGTATGTGGAAGTCAAAGAGGATCATCGCTGTTTTCGTTGCGGAAAAGAGGAGTTGTGTAGCTACTGCCTCACTTCACATGGTTGCAGGGGATAACAACCCTTCGGAGAGGGTCTGTTTTCATTAAGGGGATGAACTTTTTATGAGCGGAACCATGTCCGGAGGTTCGGATACCACCCCGCCTGTTCTTACAATCCCGTAAGTCCGGCAGTCTCCTAGCTTTTCTTGAAACCGGTCACTAACAGCAGGACAACGGCAATGCTGATACAGGCATCGGCGACATTGAAGGCGGGCCAGTGATACTCCGTGCCATCAATGCGCACATACCAGTCGATAAAATCAACAACATAGCCCAGTTGCATACGATCCCATATATTTCCGATGGCGCCGGTCAGGATAAGGACAAGCAGCCATGGCTCCAGTCCGTGCCTGTGGCGATTACGCCACCACCAGACCGCTACCACCAGTGCAATAGCGGCGGTTACAGCAAGCAGCGTATTGGTACGCCATGCCGAGTTCCAGTCGTTAAACATTGAGAAGGCGACACCGAAATTGTGCGCCCTGATGATATTGAACCAGCCGTCAATCACCGTGAGGTGAAAAAAAGGCATCTGCTGCTCAATCCACCATTTGCTCAGTTGATCGGCCGCCAGCAGCAACACGAACAGAATAAGCTGTTGCCATGTACGGTTTGTCATGCGCCTGTTACAACCTCAAGGCAGCGCGGGCAGAGTTCATGGTGCACTGCATGCGCTGCATCGGCAGGCTCGGCAACATTCCAGCAGCGCGGGCATTTTACGCCATCCGCAGCTTTGACAGAGAGGGTGTCGCCATCTTCCACTTTGGCAACAATGAAGAGCTGCTCGTATGTTTCCTCCAGCGATTCGGCAAAAGCATGATCCAGATCCGGAACGGTAACGGTAGCGGCAATGGATGAGCCAATCACCTTCTCCTTTTTGGCCTGGTCCAGCGCTGTGTTCACCTGCTCGCGAATGGCGAAAAATGCTGACCACGCAGCCTCATCCACCTGAATATCTGCAATCGGAAGGAAACAGTGTATGTGGATACTGTTTTCTGCCGAGCCGGGCAGATGTTCCCATGCCTCTTCTGCCGTGAACGGCAGGATCGGCGCAATCAGGCGAATCAGTGTATCGGCCAGATCATAGAGCGTGGCTCGGGCCGAGGCACGGCGTGCTGAATCGGTTGCATCGCAGTAGAGACGATCCTTGATAACATCCAGATAGAATCCGCCCAGATCAACAGAGCAGAAGTTGTGAACCTCCTGATGGATACGGTGAAACTGGTAGTTTTCATAGGCTTCATTGACGTTGCGGGCAAGCTGCGATAGCCGGTGGCTGGCCCACTGATCCAATGGTTTGCGAGCCTCAAGAGGAACGCCGTCTTTCTCGGGGTCATAGCCGTCGATATTTCCGAGCAGGAAACGGATGGTGTTACGAATCCGGCGATAGGCCTCGGCCAGCTGTTTCAGGATGTCATCGGAAATACGGATGTCCGCCGAATAATCAGAGGAGGCAATCCACATGCGCAGGATATCCGCCCCCATCTGCTGAATCACCTTCTGCGGTGCAATAACATTGCCCCTGGACTTGGACATCTTGTTGCCGTTCTTATCGACGACAAAGCCGTGCGTCAGCACGCCCTTGAACGGGGCGACGCCGCGTGTGCCGACACTCTCCAGTAGTGAGGACTGGAACCAGCCGCGATGCTGATCAGAGCCCTCCAGATAGAGATCGGCAGGCGAATCCAGCCCATCGCGCTGCTCCAGTACGCAGGCATGTGTGGAACCGGAATCGAACCAGACATCAAGAATATCGCTCTCTTTTTCAAATTTGGTGCCGTTGCAGTTCGGGCAGACCGCGTCATCCGGCAGAAATGCCGATACATCCCTGGCAAACCAGATGTCAGCACCACCCTCCTCCACCTGTCTGGCAATGCCTTCCACCACATCCGGCGTGGTTACAGCGTGAGAGTCGCAGGATACACATTTGATGGCGGTGATCGGCACACCCCAGTTACGCTGGCGTGACACGCACCAGTCCGGCCGCTGTTCCACCATGGCACGGATACGGTTTTCTCCCCACTCCGGCGTCCAGGCAGTCTTTTTGATCGCCTCCAGTGCCTTGTTACGCAGCTCGTTCTTCTCCATGGAGATAAACCACTGCGGCGTGGCACGGAAAATCAGCGGTTTGTGGCAGCGCCAGCAGTGTGGATAGGAGTGTTTGACCTCACTGCTTTCCAGCAGCGCGCCGCAGTTCAGAAGATGCTCGATGACAATGGCATTGGCCTGATAGACATGACGCCCTTCGACGACCGGGGTGCCGGCTTCAAAGACACCGGTATCACCCACCGGATTGAATGCCTTCAGGCCATACTTCATGCCGATTTCGTAGTCCTCCTGACCATGGCCGGGGGCGGTATGTACCGAGCCTGTACCAGTCTCCAGCGTGACATGCTCACCGACCAGAATCGGTGCATCCTGATCCAGATAGGGGTGACGGAAGCGACGATTGTCGAGTGCTGCACCGTTAAAGCTGGCTACAACATTACCGGTTGCACCAATGGCCTCGAGTACGCTCTGGCGCAGTTCTTCGGCAAGAATCAGGATTTCACCGGCCTTCAGATTGGCATTATTGCCGGCATCGGTGATGTTCACAGCCGAGTACTCAATGTTTGGCCCTACCGAGACAGCCAGGTTGGCAGGAATGGTCCACGGCGTGGTGGTCCAGATAACGATGGATGTATCTGCAGCCAGCTCCGGTGCAATATCGGATAAATCCTCACCGGCGGCGAACTTCACATAGATGGAGTGCGAGGTGTGATCTTCATATTCCACTTCCGCCTCAGCCAGTGCTGTGGCACAGGAGACACACCAGTGCACCGGCTTGGCACCTTTGTAGAGGCCGCCATTTTCAAGAAAACGGCCGATTTCACGCACCGTATTGGCCTCAAAATGGTAATCCATGGTGATGTAGGGGTTATCCCAGTCGCCGATCACGCCAAGGCGCTTGAACTCTTCGCGCTGAATATCAATCTGCCCCCTGGCATATTCACGGCAGGCCGTACGGAATTCGGAGTCGGAAATATCCTCTTTTTTGCGCTTCTTCTTTTTGAACTTCTCTTCAACCTTCAGCTCAATCGGCAGACCGTGGCAGTCCCAGCCCGGAACATACGGTGCATCAAAGCCCATCATGCTGCGTGAGCGAACCACAATATCCTTCAGCACCTTGTTAACGGCATGGCCAATATGGATGCTGCCGTTAGCATAGGGTGGGCCATCATGAAGAATGAACTTCGGTGCATCCCTGCGCGCTTCGCGAAGCTGGCCGTACAGATTCTGCTCTTCCCACTGAGCCAGCCGTTTCGGTTCGTTGTTTGGCAGGTTGCCGCGCATCGGGAAATCGGTCCTTGGTAAAAAGATAGTAGGACGGTAATCAAATTGCTTTTGTTCAGACACTTTCGTGCTCCATATATTTAGACACTGATGGACACAGGTTTACACAGATAGTGTAAAAATTTTTTCGCGAACATCCACCTTGTGTCCGGAATTCAATAAAAGGCTAATTTTAACATCCTTGGCCTTCTAAATAGTTCACCAGTTGCACTTCATGAATATTATGAAGGCGTTCGATCGCTTTTATTCGACCAGCAGGTAAGCAAAAAACCACTTACAGCTTCTCCCTGAAAAGAAACCGTGACTGGTTCCTGTTGCTGAACTTTCAAACCATTGGGTCGAAGCTGCAAGGCTAATGCATTTTTATAGACTTTTTCCAGAAATCTGTTTCCCAACGCATGATGAACAAAAGTGACCGCAATAATTTGCTTGGCCAGGCGACTGTGTTTGTATTGATCAGTGTCCATCTGCGTTAATCAATGTCCAGTATTTGCCTGGCCACTTCACAATCCCTGGCAATCTGCCTGGCGAGGTCGTCCGGGCCTGCGAAAGCACGATCTTCCCGCACCCGCCTGACAAACTCGATCTCCAGTCGATCATTATAGAGATCGGGGTTTTCGTCCAGAATATGGGTTTCCAGCACCAGCGTGCGGCCATCGAATGTCGGCCGGTAGCCGAGATAGGCGGCACCATTCCAGACAGCCTCTTTGTGATGGGCACGTACAGCATAGATGCCGGCTGGCGGGTGAGCCAGGTCTGCCACATCCAGGTTGGCCGTGGGGAAACCGATCTTGCGGCCGCGTTTGTCACCATGCATGACATGGCCGGATATGGAGTAGGGGCGGCCAAGCAGCTTTTTTGCCAGATCGAAGTCAGCCGCTTCCACGGCAGAACGGATCCGGCTTGAGGAGACCACGGCATTCATCATTTCAAAGGCCGCCGCTTCACTTACGGTAAAGCTGAGTTCCTCACCCAGCCTGCGCATGGCATCAGGATTGCCTTCGCGCCCTCTGCCGAATGCAAAGTCATAACCGACATGAATATGTTTCGGGGCTGTCGCATCAACCATGGTACGGATGAACTTTTCCGCAGACCAGGCGGCAAGCTCCCTGTTAAAATGGAGCAGCAGTATGGCATCAATACCCGCCTCGGCGATCAGTTCCAGACGCTCGTGCAGATGGCAGAGGCGGCGCGGCGCCTCTTCGGGAAAAAGCACGGCACGCGGATGCGGCTCAAAAGTTACGACAAGGGCGCTACCCTTTACGGCAAGGGCATGCCCTTTCAGTTCGGCCAGCACCTGCTGATGGCCCATATGTACGCCATCGAAATTGCCAACGGTAATGGCGCCGCCATGCAGTTCTTCATGCTCCTTCAGGGCATCCCAGGATCGAATGATTCGCATACGCCAAGCCTAGCAGGGGTGGGGTCGGGTTGCCTGATAAATTTCAGGTGGCTTCTGCATCCGGCTTTACAATCCGATGCGCCAAAGTGCGGAACAATGACCTCGCCAGCGCTCTTTTGGTTCAGGCGGCACTCCGAAGTTGTGAATGTTTCAACCCGTGTGATGCTACAGGCCGGATTGGTAAGCAGATAATCAATATGCCAGCGCAGCTTTTTCTCTTTTGACAGATGCCGGCGGATACGGGCAGTCAGATTATGTTTGGCCGAACCTGTATAGATATAGTTTCCGGCAGGAAAGTCGAATGTGCCGAGTTTACCGACAGTAATACGCACATTGCGTTTGAGTTGAATATAGAGCTGATATGTTTGGGCTTCAGCGGCAGTGGGTGCCATAAGGTGTCCGCTCCGATATGGAATATCCTTCGGGGTTAAGCTGCCGGATTTTCCGGGCCTCTTTGCGTATGGTTGTGGCTTTTGCTTCCTCCTTGATGCCGGATAAAGCTTTGGCGTATTCGTCCAGTATGTCGGCATGCGCAATAGGCGAGGCATGCAGCATTTTTGGATCAGTTTCGTTCAACATCCGTGCATAATAGCCGGCAGCTTTGGCATACTTTTTTGATCCAGATGTGCAAGTTCAGTCAGCGACATATATGCCGGACAGGACGTCTCTATATCCAGCCGATAGGCTTCCAGAAGTTCCCGTTCAGCCTCTGCAAAGAAACAGGTAACACCCAGGCTGCGTCCATATTCGTAATGATAAACGGCCCTTTTCTCCGGAATGGTGAAGGATGAACGGCTGTTGACGACTACACGCGCCCATGCCTTGCGGGCATCTTCCCAGTTACCGTTATACCGGGCAGTAACGGCAATCTGGTAATAGCGATCCTGGGTGCTTCGGGTTATTGCCGATGCGCATCCCGTAACTGCTGCGGCCAGCAACAGGCACAACAGCAATCTATACATGGTGATGCTTCATGAGCAGGTAGTTGTGGAGCCTGCCGAACAGCAACTGGGCAGCAATGGCTCCCAGAAGCGCCAGAAACATATCCCACTGCGTATCCCAGATATCGCCCTGTGTGGCCAGAAAGGCATCGGCTGCCGTGCCGGAGGCAATGGCAACCCACCACTCAATCAGTTCATAGCAGGCACTGATGGCAAGGCAGATAGAGGTAACGATAAAGAAGAGCCACTTGCCCGGTGCAAGCGGCGAGCGGCGCAACAGGATTTCACGCGCAACAATGGCGGGGAAGAAGCCCTGGGCAATGTGGCCAACCCGGTCATAGTAGTTTCGGGCCAGGTCAAACTGTTGTTGCAGCCAGTCAAACAGCGGCATTTCCGCATACGTATAATGCCCGCCAATCATCAGGATGATGCAGTGGATCAGAATGGCTGTGTAGGTAAATGTGGTAAACCTGAAGCGATGATATGTCGCGATCAGAAGCAGCAGCCCCAGCAGGGCGGGAAACACCTCCAGCAGCCAGATGAAATAGTCAAAAGGAGCAATAGCCGACCAGATCAGCACTGCCATAAAAATGGCAAGCAGACCAATATGGGTGCGGTGGATCTCAGTCACGATGGCTCCGCTCATAGATGATGAAGCTGTATGCGTATCTGTTCTTTTCATCGGCATTATGGGGTTCACAAAACACCTGCTTCCATTCAGTCCTGTCAAATTCGGGAAACCAGGCATCACCCTCAAAGCGGTCATGAATCAGCGTGCAATAAAGACGATCCGCATCAGGCAGCAGCAAGGTGTAAATTTCAGCACCACCGATGACCATAATCTCACCCGCATCAGGCACAGCAGTTTTGGCTTCAGCAAGTGTGCTTACAACGCGGCAGCCCTCAATCGACAGATCACTCTGACGGGTCAAAACAATATTCTCTCTTCCCGGCAGTGGTTTGCCAATGGATTCAAATGTTTTTCGTCCCATCAGGATTGGTTTGCCCATGGTTTGCTTGCGAAACCACTGCATATCTGCCGGCAGTCTCCACGGCAGGGCATTGTTTTTGCCGATAAGCCGGTTTTGATCCATGGCCCAGATGAGTGAAAATATCGGTTTGCCTGTTGTCATGAGCCTAGGCTTGCAAATGCATCATGCATTCGCAATGGCGGTATTGTTTTCAATCAGAATGGCCATTGCCTGGGAAAGAATGAGTGGTTGGCATCTCTGGCTGATATAAACCGCTAACTTAGCAGTGGTCGGTACAGGTGGTGCAGCCCAGCGGGCATTCCCAGGCATAAATTTCAAAATGGCTACGGTCAGCAATGGCTTTGCATCCGTGCATGCAGGATGGCGATGACGATTCGCATCTGAGAATTGCATCTATAATCTCTATAAGCGCCTCTACTTTGAAAGGTTTTCTCAGGTACATGCAGGCCTTGGCTTTATGCTCGGAGTGAATATGGGGCTCACCCGTCATCACAACAAACCTGAGTTTTGGAACCAGTCTGGATATTTGATCGATCATTTTGTAGCCATTCATGGTGGGCATATTGATATCCGTGATAATTGCCAGAGGCCTTTTAAACTCGGGCGTGCGAACATAATTGATGTATGCCTCAGGGCAGGAAAAACAGGCTGTTTCATAGCCGATGCCGTTCAGCAGTTCTGAGATAAACTCATAGATATATGGTTGATCCTCAATAATGTGAAACATGCTGTTTGTACCCCTCCCCCTCCCCTCCAAATACAACTGCGGGGGGGGGGAGAATCTAGCATGATCCATCCTATAATGGGAGAAAAAGATTCATGGCGGCATAGGCCGGATGGTCGTTTGCCTTATCGTATGTTTTTATAATCTGGAATCAGGCTGAAGGAGGGGGCGTTAGTCCTCATCTGTTCCTGATAGTTTCTTTTCAAGGTCGCGGACAAAATCTACGACAGATACACCGCATGCCTCGCAATATTCACGCAATTCAAGAATATCCAGCCTCTTGTCGCCCGATTCCACCTTGGAAACATAGGAGTTCGGTCGCTGAAGGCGGCGTTGAATTTCCGGCCCGGATAATCCTGCTGCTGTACGCATCTCTTTCAGATGTTTAAGTAACACGGCTTCTGGTCCGCTCCATTTATATCTACCCATAGTTGCGGATACTAACGCGAACCATTCTCTATCCTGTTTTCGGATAAGCCCACGTTGATCCTATATCCATGTATAGACCATAACGACACCAATGCCAAATCTGTCGAGAGAATGGCAAACGATTTAAATCGCAATCGGAGCACGAATACCGGGATGGCATTCGTAATTGACCAGTTCAAAATCCTCAAATGTGAAATCAAAGATGTTTTTCACATCCTGATTGATCTTCATTGTCGGTAGTGGAAAGGGTTCGCGCGTCAGCTGGTTTTTTACCTGCTCCATATGATTGGAGTAGATATGGGCATCGCCAAAGGTATGTATGAAATCACCCGGTTTAAGATTGCAAACCTGCGCGATCATCATCGTCAGCAATGCATAGGATGCAATGTTAAACGGTACGCCAAGGAAAATATCCGCACTTCTCTGGTATAACTGGCAGGAGAGCTTGCCGTCAGCCACATAGAACTGAAAAAAGGCGTGGCAGGGGGCCAGCGCCATTTTGCCGTTCTCGACATTGGCCTGCGGAGCGATCGACTCATCCGGCAGGTCGGCAACATTCCAGGCCGATACAATCAGGCGGCGTGAGTCGGGTCTGGAGTTGATCTGCTCGATCAGCTCGGAGATCTGGTCGATGGATCTGCCGGACGGGGCCGGCCAGTTGCGCCACTGGTAGCCGTACACCGGGCCAAGATCACCATCTTCCGTGGCCCATTCGTTCCAGATGGAGACGCCATGCTCTGTCAGATAGCGAGTGTTGGTATCTCCTTTCAGGAACCATAGCAACTCATGGATGATTGATTTCAGATGCATCCTTTTGGTTGTGATCAGCGGAAAGCCCTGTGCCAGATCAAAGCGCATCTGATAACCAAATACCGACCGGGTGCCGGTACCGGTCCGGTCGCCTTTTTGAGTGCCGGTATCCAGCACATGTTGCATCAGATTCAGATAAGCGTGCATTAAACACCCCTCGCCACTACAGAGTTGGTCGGTTATGCTGCCGTCAGTTGAAGACGATGAAAAGCCATTGGAGGTCTCCATGTATATCTTCAAGCTCTTTGTGATGATATTGGTTGTTCTGCTTTCCATACCGGCCATGGCGGAAGAGCCGATCCTGCCTGCTTCCGAAGCTACAGGGGAAGTGCAGGGTGAACAGGGCGGGGCATCAGTTCTATCAGGCTTTGAGAGGCCCAAGCGGAAGGGCCCTGTTACAGCCACGGATAAAATTGTCGACCGTTTCATGGAACTGAATACCAATCCGGAAGAGTCTGCAGGGGTTGATTTTGAAGAGTACTCTACCATGGTCATGCAGCGTGCTATGGATCGTTTCAAGGCGATGGACGCCAATCAGGATGGTGAGGTGACAGAAGAGGAGTACCGCGAATTCTGGAAGGCGCAGAAGGCACGGTATTATCGGCTTAAACACTAGTTCATGGTTCTTTTCTGCAAGAGATAGCCTCCGTTTGATGACAATGGCGGTGCTTTTGCTAAAGCGAACACTGCTGCCCGGTTAAGGAAATCACAGGTGTAAAAAAGGTCTGAATTCCCAAGGGGAGATGTGAGATTTGTAGTTGTCGAGACAGCAAATCCACACTCCGGAGAGTTCAGGCCATGAAGCGCACGGGCACGATTTTCACAATTGCTCAGGGAGGTTCCACACCGCCATTCAGCGCGGTTAATTCCTGCAACCTAACATTAAATGCAAGTCAGATATGAATCGCCTTGCCATCCGAATCGAGCACCGATTCGTGAATCATCTCGGAGAGTGTCGGGTGCGGGAACATATGGTGTGCCAGATCCTCTTCCGTCGTCTCCAGCGTCCGCGCCAATCCGAGAGAGACAATCATCTCGGTAGCCTCTGCACCGACGATATGGGCCCCGAGCAGTTCGCCGCTCTCGGCATCAAAGATGGTTTTAACCATGCCCTCGGTTTCAGCCAGGCCCATCGCCTTACCGTTCGGTGCGTAGGACATGCGGCCGATTTTGATCTCAATGCCCTCTTCCTTGCACTGCTGCTCGGTTTTGCCGCAGGAACCCACCTGAGGCTGACAGTAGGTGCAGCCCGGAATGTTGCCGTAATCCACCGGATGCGGATTTTTACCGGCAATCGCTTCAACACAGACAATACCCTCATGGCTTGCCACATGCGCCAGTGCAGGCGCGCCCACCACATCACCAATGGCATAAACGCCGGCATGGTCGGTGCGGTAATAATCGTCCACCTCAATCTGGTTATGCTCCACTTTCATTGAGGTGTTCTCGGCGCCAATGTTATCGGTATTGCCCAGCACGCCGACCGCCACCAGGCAGAGATCGCCCTTGATGCTCTGGCTTTTGCCTTTGGCTTCATACTCCACGACAGCCTTGCCATCGACATTCCTGGCCGATGAAACCATGGCGCCGGTAATCACCTTGATGCCCTGCTTCTTGAAGGAGCGTTCAACCACCCTGGAAATCTCATGATCTTCCAGCGGCAGAATCGTATCTGCTGCCTCAATGATGGTAACATTCGAGCCCATCGCATTATAGAAATAGGCGAATTCCATACCAATTGCACCCGAACCGATCACCACCAGATTTTCGGGCAATTTGTCAGGGACAAGCGCCTGCTTGTAGGTAATCACTACCTTCTCATCCACCTCCATGCCCGGGAAGGCGCGCGCACGGGCGCCTGTTGCCACAATCACATGTTTGGCGGTGACTTCACGAGAACCCTCTTTGCCTTCAACCACCAGCCTGTTGCCGGCCTCAAATTTTGCATACCCCTCGATATGTTCGATCTTGTTCTTTTTGAAGAGGAATCCGATGCCCTTATTCAGTTTTTCGGAGATCTTGCGCGAGCGTGCAACGGCCTGCACCAGATCAGGATTGGCTTCTTCCACACCCAGACCGAGCTCCCTGCCGTGATGGGTGATGATATTGACCACTTCCGCAGTGCGCAAAAGTGCCTTGGTCGGGATACAGCCCCAGTTCAGGCAGATACCACCCAGATGTGTGGACTCGATGCATGCGGTCTTGAATCCCAGCTGTGCCGCACGGATAGCAGCCACATAACCGCCGGGGCCTGCGCCGATGACAACAATATCATATTCGCCATTTTCGTTAAAAATGCCGGCAGGCTTCAGATTCAGTTCATGCCCGTCTTCTTCATGCACGGCAGCAGGTGCAGGCTGGGCCGATGGCGCTGCTTCGGCTGCCAGCGCCGCCGCCTCTTCGGCAGGGGCCTCCTCCACAGCAGCAATTGCCATACCTTCCGGTTCATAATCGGCAGGTACATCTTCGCCATCCTCGGCGATCACGGCAATCGGCGCGCCGACAGGAATAACCGAGCCTTCCGGTGCAAGAATCTTGTGCAATACACCCTCATCAATGACTTCCATCTCCATGGTCGCCTTGTCGGTTTCAACTTCGGCCAGCACTTCGCCGGAAACAAGCTCATCGCCCTCTTTCTTCAGCCAGCGGGCAATTTTGCCCTCGGTCATGGTTGGGGAGAGTTGGGTCATAAACAGATCAATTGGCATGCTTCACCTCATTCAATTGGCTAACCACAGAGAACACAAGAGGGAACAGAGATTTTTTAATATCAACGCTGTACTCTTTGTGGTGAATTTTATCTTAAATCAACAAACTGGCCGGGCACTCAATATGCTTCCTCAGTGCCGCCAGATATTCGGCTCCCACGGCACCATCAACCACACGATGGTCACAGGAGAGCGTCAGTGTCATCACCTTGGCAACCGTCAGCTCGCCATTTTTCACCACAGGGCGTTCTTCGGTGGCGCCTACGGCCAGAATTGCACCCTCCGGCGGATTGACAATGGCAGCGAACTGCTTGACACCGTACATGCCCAGATTGGAAACCGAGAAGGTTCCGCCGGAGTACTCTTCCGGTTTCAGTTCTCCCTTGCGTGCACGGCCGGCCAACTCCTTGACTTCATTGGAGATATCAACGATGCCCTTTTGCTCGGCGAAACGAACCACCGGTGTGATCAGGCCGCCCTCAATTGCCACCGCAACAGAGATATGGGCATGCTTGTGCATCAAGATCGAACTATCTGTCCAGCTTGCATTGGCAGTTGGCACATCCGTCAGAGCCTTGGCCACGGCCTTGATGATAAAATCGTTCACGGAGAGCTTGAATGCGCCATCAGCCGCCTCGTTGAGCTGGGTACGCAGATCCATCAGACGATCCATCTCCACATCGACGGTAAGATAAAAGTGGGGGACCTGCTGTTTGGACTCGGTCAGGCGACGGGCAATAGCCTTGCGCATCATGGAGTTTTCTACACGCTCAAACTCATCTTCATGGTATGGCAATGGCCCGGACGGCAGCGGGCGTGGTGCAGGCGGAACAACCGCTGCCGTGCCCATGCCAAGGTTGATGCCGCGCCTGACCGCTTTCTCAATGTCTGCCTTGGTAATACGCCCCCTGGGGCCTGTGCCGGTAATGGCAGCCAGATTGATTCCCTTCTGTTTGGCCAGGCGGCGCGCCAGCGGACTTGCCTTGATACGCTTGTCGTTGGCTGCCGCTGTAACCGCCGCCATATCGGCCTCTGGCGCTGCTTGCGGAGCAGGCTGGGGCGCCGGTGTTGTTTTCTGTGCAGGAGCAACTGCCGGCGTTGTTTCAGCGGCGGCTTCTGCTGCACCTGCCGGCTCATAGTCCGCAGGCACTTCCTCACCCTCTTCGGCAATCACACCAATGGCAGCACCCACAGGAACCACAGCGCCTTCCGGCGCAATGATTTTGTGCAGGATACCTTCATCGACCACCTCCATCTCCATGGTCGCCTTGTCGGTTTCGACTTCGGCCAACACGTCACCGGATTCCAGCATATCCCCCTCTTTTTTGAGCCAGCGGGCAATCTTGCCTTCAGTCATGGTTGGCGATAGTTGGGTCATAAACAGATCAATCGGCATGGTTCACCTCAAACATTGTAAACCACAAAGGCACAGGGACACAAAGTTTTATGGCTTTTATACATATCTTTGTGTCCCTGTGCCTTTATGGTAAAAACTCTTATTAATCAGGCGTGGTTACACACCACACGCGCTGCTTCCACAATCTCGGCCACACTTGGCAGTGCCAATGTTTCCAGGTTGGCGGCATACGGCATCGGCACATCCTTGCCCGTCACGCGTGCTACCGGCGCATCCAGATCATCAAAGCCTTTTTCCATAATCCGTGCGGAAATTTCCGCGCCGATGCCGGCAAAACGCCATCCCTCTTCGATCACCACGGCACGGTTGGTTTTGGCAACCGATGCCAGAATCGTGGCTTCATCCAGAGGCCGGATGGTGCGCGGGTCAATCACTTCCGCATCAATACCCTGCCTGGCAAGCTCTTCAGCCGCAGCCAGCGCATAACCTGTCATACGGGAGTGCGCCACCAGGGTCACATCCTTACCCGCACGTTTCACATCAGCTTGACCCAGGGGGATGACATATTCACCTTCGGGCACTTCGCCAACATCGCCGTAATTGATTTCGTTCTCAATAAAGATCACGGTATCATTGTCACGGATCGATGCTGTCAGCAGACCCTTGGCATCGGCAGGATTGGAGGGCATCACCACCTTCAGGCCAGGTACATTGGCATACCAGTTTTCCAGCGCCTGGGAGTGTTGCGAACCCACACGCGCCGCTGCACCGCCGGCGCCACGAAACACGATCGGGCAGCTATACTGGCCACCTGTCATATATTTCATTTTTGCTGCGGCATTGACAATCTGATCCATGGCCAGAATGGCAAAGTTCCAGGTCATGAACTCAATAATCGGACGCAGGCCCGCCATTGATGCACCCACACCGAGCCCTGCAAAGCCCAGTTCGGTAATCGGCGTATCAATCACACGGCGAGGGCCGAACTTGTCCAGCATGCCCTGCGATACTTTGTATGCACCATTATATTCGGCGACCTCCTCACCCATCAGGAAGACGCGGTCATCGCGCTCCATCTCATTGCACATCGCCTGGTTCAGTGCCTCACGGTAAGTAATTTTCGCCATGATCAGCCCACCTGCCTTGGATAAGGATATGCATTGGGGATTTCATCGGTCAGTATATCATCCCACAAGACTGAAGGATCGGGCTCCGGCTGTGCTTCCGCCGCTTTTGCTACAGCCGCTACCTCTTTCTTGATCTCTCTGTCTTTCTGTTTGAAGTCATCCTCTGTCGCAAGAGCGGCCTCAATCATACGGTTCTGCA